>CAZWME010000342.1:0-5925 GCA_964634515.1 uncultured Pirellulales bacterium
CATATTCGGGGAAGTCGCTTCCTCTTCTGCGTCAAATTCAATTTCTGAAATGGCTACATTCCGGTGTGCTGCCGATTTATTTGACCTGGGTGGTTTTGGGATTATTGATAATTATATTTGTAATTTGCGAAGTTAGATGAGGTTAATATGTATATCTTCTACGTCTTACTGATTTTTATGATAATCGCTGCTATCATTGCGATAGAGACAAAAAATCTGTTAAGTGCCGTAATCTGCATCGGCGCCCTCGGGTTCGGGACTTCTTTGATGTTTCTGTTTTTAAGGGCACCTGACATTGCGATAACGCAGATTGTGGTGGAGGTTTTGGGTTTGATTATCCTGATACGTGCTACAATCTCACGCGATTTGACTTTTATCAGTGGTGACAAAGAATTTTTTGGTACTGTAATTTCGGTCGTTATTATTTTTGTAATATTCCTGGCTGGTATCAAAGTATTTGAGACTTTGCCGGATTTTGGGACAGCTATTTTTGCACAAGTTTCTGGAAGCGCTTCTCAGGCCTATATTAAAGAAGGCCTTCAAAACACCGGAGCGGCGAACATTGTATCATCTGTTATTCTGGACTACCGCGCCTATGATACACTTGGGGAGGCAACTGTTTTGTTTACTTCTATTATAGGTGCAACTGTAATACTGCGAAAAAAGGCCAGAAAACTTCTGGAGGAACCTGATTTATGAAAGGTATGACAATAATAGTAAAAACTGTCAGCAGTTGGGTTAAGATGCTGATAGTTCTCTTCGGTATTTACATTATTCTTTTCGGGCATCTTACGCCGGGTGGCGGCTTTGCCGGTGGTGTGATTTTAGCATCGTCTTATCTGCTGATTATGCTGGCATTCGGCAGGGAATTTGTGCAAAAGGACCTGCCTTTGGCTCTTGATTCGAAGCTTGATTGTCTTGGCGCATTACTCTTTGCGATGATAGCTGTTTTGGGTTTGGTATTATGCGATAAGATATTCTTTGCTAACTTCCTCTATCAAAAATATCTGCCGGGCAAGGAATTTAATCTGATAAGTTCCGGTACTATACCGCTTTCGAATATTGCTATTGGCCTGAAGGTCGGCGCTTCGCTATTTCTGGTGATATTTCTTTTATCAACGTTCAGACGTGAAACGTCGGCTAATAAATAAGGAATCAATACCGTTGAGAATTCTTCTGACGGGATAATAAGATATTAAAAAAATATAATATGTAAATTGAAAATATATAACGGGGTAAAATTAATGCCTTATGCACTGTGCTTTTTATTGTTTATGCTCGGCCTGTATTGTGCGGTCGTAAAAAAGAATATGGTCAAGATTGTCATAGGAATTATGGTCATGGAATACGCCGTCAATCTTTTCCTTGTTATGCTTGGTTTTCGTGTTGGCGGTATAGCTCCAATAATCGACAGAGCACAATATGACCCGGTAATGCGGCAGGTTGCCGCCGGCTTTGTCAACAATTCGGTGGATCCATTGCCTCAGGCCCTCGTGCTTACGTCAATTGTAATTAGTTTGGGTTCATTGGCACTTATGATTTCAATATGCGTGAGAACATACGAAAAGTACGGCACCTTTGATATCACTCAAATAAGGAGACTAAAAGGATGAGCATACCGCTGCCTCTTTTTATTGCTGTTCCTTTAGTAATAGCTTTTTTGCTTCCAATGTTCGGCAGGAAAGGCAAGGCTGCTGCAACTGCCTTAGCTAATCTTGTAACTATTTCGCTGATTATTTTTGCTGTTGCTTCTATCGGTAAAACCGAGGTTTATGAAATAGGCAAATGGTCTATCCCACTCGGAATTAATCTTGTTCTTGATGGTTTAAGCTCCCTTTTACTTTTGGCTATTAATGTTGTAGCCGCTGCTGCGATGCTCTTTAGCGCCAGGTATATGGAACAATATACCGCAAAGACAAAATACCTGAGCCTGTTTCTGCTTATGGTTGCGGGTATGAACGGTGTCGTCCTTTCGGGGGACATATTTAATCTGTTTGTTTTTCTGGAAATTGCATCACTTGCATCTTATGCGCTTGTCGGTTTTGGCTGTGAGCATGAAGAGCTTGAAGCATCTTTTAAATATATGGTGTTGGGCAGCATCGCTTCGGCATTTATTCTTTTTGCGATTGCCCTTATTTACGGCAATACCGGCACACTTAATATGGCCTATATTTCAAAGGCAATCCAAGATTCGAACTCAGATTTAAATGCCGGCCTTGCCTTTGCCCTGGCCATGCTTATGGCCGGCTTTGGATTAAAAGCCGCCCTCGTACCGTTCCATGCCTGGCTGCCGGATGCACACCCGTCGGCCCCAGCTCCTATTTCCGCAATGCTTTCCGGTGTTTTGATTAAGGCCCTTGGCGTATATTCACTTGCAAGAATTATCTTCAACGTTTTTGGTGTATCAATCACCGTTGGCTGGGTATTAATTACACTGGGTGTTCTTAGTATGGTCATTGGTGTATTCCTGGCTGTGGGTCAATGGGACTTCAAGCGTCTTTTGGCATATCATAGCATATCACAAATGGGTTATGTTATTCTCGGATTAGGTATCGGGGCACTGATACTTGCCAATAATGGCAAGGTTGAGTGGGCGGCACTGGCGATTTTAGGAGGCATGTTTCACCTTGTCAATCATGCAGTCTTCAAATCGTTGTTGTTTTTGACGAGTGGTTCGGTGGAGATGTCCACAGGCACAAGACAACTTAAGGAGATGGGTGGGCTTGGCGAGAAATTACCTTTTACGCGGGCAACATGTGCCGTAGCGTCGGCGTCCATTGCAGGTGTACCTCCATTCAACGGATTCTGGAGCAAAATGATACTTGTCATTGCCTCGGTTCAGGCGGGTTTTTATAGTTTAGCTGCAGTTACTGTTGTTGTCAGCCTTGTAACGCTTATCTCTTTTCTAAAGATTCAGCGATATGTCTTTCTCGGTGAGCTGCCTGAAAATCTCCGGCAGACAAAAGAAAATAGAGGTTATATGCTCGCTGCGATGGTTTTTTTAGCCTGTTTATGCCTGCTTATGGGCTCGCTCGTGCTGGTGCCCGGCTTAAAGGACAGTATTTTAGGACCGGCTGTTAAAGTGTTGACCGATGGGTTTAAGTACTCTGCCGGTATAATCGGAACGCTATAAAATAAAGGTGTAAACGTATGAGACGACTGATTTATTTTGTTCTGGCTTTCATTATCTGGATATTGTTGACATGGCCTTTCTTAGAGGGCAACAAAATCGACGTTCAGGTTGTAATCGCGGGGTTTATAGTTTCAATATTTGTTGCAATTATGTTCCACGAAATACTGCCAAAAGAGCATCACATATTTATTTCTCCGGTGCGTGTATTCTGGTTTTTGGTTTATCTTCCGGTGTTTTTCTATTATGTATTGATGGCTAATCTGGATGTTGTTTATCGAGCCCTGCATCCCAAGATGCCGATCAAACCGGGAATAGTGAAAATAAAAACAACTCTAAAAACGGAATCAGGAATTACCGCGTTAGCCAATTCCATTACTCTGACGCCCGGGACTTTGACGGTGGATTTGACAGACGATGGTTTTATGTACATCCACTGGATTAATGTTAAGTCGGATGACGTAGAGCAGGCTACCAGGCACATTTCCCAAAGGTTTGAGTGGTTCCTGAAAAAGATATTCGAATAGAATGAGGTTAGTATGATAACGTTATTTTATCTTGGCTTATGTATATGTTGCTTTTTATGTCTGTACAGAATAGGTCGCGGCCCGAGCGCCCCGGACAGAACTGTTTCTATTGATATTTTGGGTATCGTCATAGTGGGCTTTTGTGCAATTCTCGGATTGGCGACTAAAAAAGATTTTTATCTCAATATCGCTCTGGCCTGGGCGCTGTTGAGTTTTATTGGGACAATAGCATTGGCAAAGTTTTTGGAAGGCAGAAATTTCGATGACTGATATATTTGGATATCTATTAATAATAATTGGGATATTGTTTAATATTTTTGGTTGTATAGGCCTGGTTCGCTTCCCAGATGTTTATAACCGGCTGCAGGCCTCAACAAAATGTGTAACACTCGGTACATTTTTGCTTTTAATTGGTGTTGCATTAGTATGTGCTTTGCCTGCACTTAGTGCAAAAGCGATAATCTGCGCTGTTTTTATATTGGTAACTTCACCAACTGCCGCACATGCAATCGCCAAAGGTGCACATGCTTCTGGTGTGGAATTGTGGGAAAACAGTGTTGTTGATAAATACGCTGAGGAAATTGATCGCCATTAGAAGCTAATTACTTTATCAATAAATAATAACCGATTAAATATAAACTGTGGGAGTATAAAATTGCGTTTGCCAAAGTTAAGAGAACTGAAGGAAGCTGTGACAGCGGTCTTTTCACCGCGATTTACTACTCGGTTTCCAGCTACACCCTGTATAGTGCCGGAAAAATACAGAGGTAAACCTGAATTCGACCTCGAAACGTGTATCGGCTGCGGGGCATGTGTAAATGTCTGTCCCACCCCGGGATGTTTAAGCATGGAGGACGACCTTGAAGCCATACCCCCTGTACGTAGAATCACACACCGATACGATACCTGTATTTTCTGCGGGAACTGCGAAGCCAACTGTACAACAGGTACGGGCATAGCACTCTCAAATGAATGGGATTTGGCCGTCTTGGACAGAGAAGATACGATCGAGACTCACGATTTCGAGCTTCAGCTTTGTGAAAAATGTGGTGAAATGATAGGGACAAAAAAACATCTTATCTGGCTTTATGAAAAGCTTGGAGCATTAGCCTATACCAATCCTTCTTTATTGATAGCCAAGAATAACGAGCTACATAAAGAGCCACAGGAGGTTGAGCAGCAACAATCCGGCAAAGACGTCCAAACGAGCGATTTTATGCGAATCCTTTGTCCTAAGTGCAAGTGCGAATTGAACATCCGGCTATAAATAGTGATACCCGGGAACTGAAAACGTAAAACTATAGCAAGGAATTCCAATGTTTTGTATTATGAATCATAGGTTTTGCTTTTAGTTTTGTACTTTATGTTTTGATGCTATGAGCACCGAACAATCACTTCTCCGGCAGTTGAATATATTGCGCAATTCGGCAACTGTTATTGTCGGGATTGGAAATATATTAAAAGGTGACGACGGGGCCGGGCCACTTGTTTGTGAGCAGCTCAAATGTGCAAAAATCTGCGCCGATCTGATAGATGCCGGTACTGTACCGGAAAATTATATACAGCCTATTATCAAAAAAGCCCCACAAAATTTACTTGTCATTGATGCTATTGATTTTGGAGCTCCGCCGGGAACTATAAGAATATTTGAACCAGAGCAGTTAAGCTCGCACGTAATTTCAACTCACAGTCTATCACCACGATTATTTGTTGATATGGTCTGCCGGGATATGAGTATTGATGTATATTTTGTTGGAATTCAACCTGCCCAAATACAACTTGGCCAGTCTATATCTCAGCAGGTAAGCCATGCAATCGAGCGGCTTTCACAAACTCTTGTGGAGATATTTCCGTCCGAACAATAAATCTCGCCGACGTACGCGGATTTACTTATTTTTGAGCAGGCGCTTAGCTTTCTTTGCATCATCGCTGGAGTCGAAGGCTATATGAAAAATGGCACGGTTGCCGATTGCTGCACCGGAAAGACCTCGAAGGTTGATACCCCCCTCGGCTAAGCGCATTGTTAGTGCAGCACCATAGCCGGGTTTGTTGCCTGTAGCGACCCGGATTCCGTGCAGCGACTTGGTTTTCTCGAAACCAGCTTTCCTGGCGGCCCTTATCTGCCTCGGACCCTTAATAGGCGTAACAAACACCACGCCTTTTCCGGCCTTTTCGTGTACACGGCGGGCAATGATGAATTCGAGGTCAGTGCCCGACTGGGCAAGAGCGTCAAGCTTCACGGCTAACGAACCAGGTCGGTCCTTAATA
>CAZWME010000343.1:0-5910 GCA_964634515.1 uncultured Pirellulales bacterium
GCCGGCCGTAGTGACTGCGAATCTTGTTGAAAGCAATGCCGTGCAACCAGGCCCAAAACCGGTCTGCCCTTTTCAGTTTGTCGAATACCTTAAACATCTCTAAAATGCTCTCCTGCACAATATCCTCTGTTAAATCTTCCTGCAACGTGAGACGCAGTACATATTCACGCAAATGTACCCTCGCGACCTCGGCCAGGCGACTTAGAGACTCCCTGTCGCCAAGCTGTGCTTTCTTGATCAATTCAGCGTGCTCTTTGTGGTTAATCATGTGCTTCTACTATATAAGTTCAACGAAAACGTAAAACTTGACACAATTTTTTAAGTATTTTATCATTTTTTGCAGATTTTCGCGAAATTCAGCCGAAAACCTCATCAAGCCAAGTGGGATTCTTGTAAAAAACCGGCCCTTTTCTTTTTGTTTGCACTTGTGTACCTGTAATCGTGTTACTGCATGTTCAAATACAAAAGGTTTTTATAAACCGACAAAATCCCGAATATGATGGTTCCCGCTGGTGTGCGATTCTGCGGTAATTATAACACAAACAGTTGAATAAATGCAATATATTGGTGGAAAAATTTGTTTTCTGTGACGATCGAAATTTTCTAATTATTTTACTTGACGAATTGTGCCAAATGGAGGATAATTAAATATAGATCTTTAGAACCAATATGCTCAGGAGAAAACAGATGCGTTTGGTTGTAAAGCGAAATGATCAAATCGTCAATGAGTTCCAATTCGACAGAGGTCCTGTTTATATCGGCAGGCATGCGCACAGCCAGGTATTTCTGCATGACAGAGCGGTCTCGCGACAGCACGCCGCTATATTTACAGTGCAGGATGGGAAATGGATTATCGAGGACATGGATTCCGCCAACAAGACGTATCTGAACGATAAGGCAATCCACAAGGCCAACATTAAGACCGGCGATTCCATTCGTATTGGGGACTTTATCATCGAAGTAGATTTTAAGGCCGAGCTCGACGCCGGCAAACCTATTCATCTGGCAGATACACTTATACCAACTTCTCATAAAACGACAGCCGCACTGACGGACCCGAGTCGGGAAATGATAATAAGGAAATCGGATTCCGAACGCGCCCCCGATATTACGCTGCCGTCCAAAAGAATAAAAGATTATATGGAGGCAACCGAGGCAATTTGCAAAGCCAACGGCCTCGATGTGTTGCTAAAGGTCTTATTGGGTATCGCATTAAAGCAGTTTAGTGGATATCATAGCTGGTGTGCCCTGAGAAATCAGCCTGAAGGACCGATGACCTGCCATGCGGGCAAATGCCGGGACGGCCACGGGGTGAGTTTAAACGATTTGAAACTCAAAGAAAAAATCAACCAGGCGGTTGAAACGAAACAGTTTACACTTGTGCCGAAGGCCTCGGCTCCGACGGAAGAAAACAGAATACGCTCTGCAATGATTGCACCCGTTGTTGACCCTTCCGGCTGTTTCGGTGTGTTATATGTCGATAACTCTATGGACCACGCGCAATACACCTTATGCGATTTGGATTATCTTATGCTGGTCGAAATCCACACAGCCGCAATTATTGAGAACTTCTAATCCCACCATTTTGCTCTGAGTTATTCAGTGATAAAGGTTCAGAAAAAAGACTTAATACGTTCAATAAGATTGGGTATCTGTTCCAGCGTTAAAAACAACAGGGAGAAAATCGCAATAATCCACATTGCCGGCTTAACGTCTCTTGCCTTGCCGGATAATACTTTCATCATAGCAAATGATATAAAGCCGAACGCCAGACCGGTGCTGATACTGTAGCTCAAGGCTATCATTACTATTATTATAAATGCAGGGAAAGCTTCTTCCATGTTCGTAAAGTCTATTCTCCTGACTTCCTTCATCATAAACAGCCCGACCATAATAAGCGCCGGTGCCGCGGCATATCTCGGCACTATTTGCACAATCGGTACGAAAACCAGTGCCAGCAGGAACAAAATACCTGTAACAACCGAAGTCAGGCCCGAACGTCCGCCCTGTTCGATTCCCGCCGCCGATTCGATATACGCGGTTGTGGTTGATGTCCCCAACAGGGCGCCCATCATTGTTGCGACGGCATCGAGCCCCAACAGCATTCCCAGGCCTTGTATTTTGTTTTTCTCGTTGACCATATTGGCCTGGTGACAACACGCGACCAGGGTCCCGACACTGTCAAACATGTCTATAAACATAAGAGTAAAAATAGTGCCGAACAGGCTCCACTTGAGAGCACCGACAATGTCGAGGTGAAAAGTCACGGCGGACAGGTTAAGATTTGAGGTAATCCATTGCTCGGGCTTTGGTATATAGCCGAATATTGCCGCAAGAGCGGTCGAAAAGATAATACCGATCAGCAGGGCACCCTTTATCTTTATCATTTCAAGAAAGAGCATTACGACCAGTCCGGCCATACCAATCAGCACTGTCGCTTTGAGCTGGCCGGCCTTAACCAGAGTTGCTTCGCTGCCCTGGACAATCACGCCCAGGTTTTTCAGGCCGATGAACGTAATGAACAAACCAATCCCAACCGATATGGCCGAGACTAATGAAGGCGGTATCGCCTCGACGAGCTTTTTTCTCAGTCCCAGTAAGGTCAGTATCCAGAAAAACAGACCCGACAGGAATACAACTCCCAAGGCCGTTTCCCACGGAACTTTGTTGCCCAATACGAGACTGTATGCAAAAAATGCGTTGAGTCCCATCCCCGGTGCCATAGCTATGGGGGCGTTCGCTAATATCCCAACCATAATTGTCGCGAGCGCACTGACTATGCAGGTGACCGCTATCAGCGCTTCTCTGTCCATTCCGGTGTTGTCGCTTAGAATGTCGGGATTAGTGAAAATGATATACGCCATCGTAAGAAATGTCGTCAGGCCCGCCACGCACTCAATTTTAAAACTGGTTTGCCTTTGACGCAGTTTAAAATATTCGCCTATCATTTCGAATCCTTTTATCTGTCACTTTGAACGTTATTTTCAGACGAAAGCTCCTTCCCGGGTAGGCCGAGCATTTCAACGACGAGGCTGGAAGAATTTTTTGCGGCCAATATATAAAAGGTCTGCTTGTCCAGTACCGCGCCCTCATCGGCGTTATCGCTGATACTTCTTATGACGAGGAATCCAATCCCTCTTTGAAAGCAAAGCTGAACGACAGCGGCGCCTTCCATCTCTACGGCGTCGGCGTTGAGCTTTTTGCCCAGTTCGGCACACTTATCGGCCGAGGCTATAAAAGAATCACCGGTAACGACCACGCCTTTGACGACCTTCGAGCTCCTTTGGCCGGATATTATCCGTATCGAACTGAATTCAACCTGCTGTGCCGCACGTTCGGCCACTTTTAGAAGCTGCTCGTCGCTATCGAAAAAAACCGGATTCTCCCAGCCGTTCAGGCGGTTATTTACCCCTTTATGAAAAAGCCCCTCCGGCCAGAGTGTTCCCATATCATGATGCGCAGTTTTTTCGGCTATAACTATGTCACCCGGCTGCAATTGCCGGTTAACGGCGCCTGCAATACCGGTAAAGATTACTTTGTCCGGCTTGAAGTGCTCTATCAGCAGGGTTGTTGTCATGGCGGCGTTGACTTTGCCGATACCCGTGAAGGCGATAACAACTTTTTTACCGCTGAGATTGCCGCTGACGAATCTGATTCCTTCGATTATCTGTTCCTGTACATCCAACAGCTCATCCTCAAGCAATATAATTTCCTGTTCGAATGCCCCCAATATCGCCGTAACAGGTTCGCCGCTTTTCTCTTTTACGACTTTTACTTCTGATGTTTCTCCTGCATAACGAACTGGTGAGCTGCACGAACCAAGCAGTAGAATAACAGATATGCAAACAGCCGGAATGACTTTGCTACGCCTCATTGGATTTTTCTCAAAATATACTTTTTGAAAACGACGAGTAAGTTTGGGTTAATACCCACTGAACAATAAAGAAACTAACATATACTGCAGCGGATTTCCACCGGATTTTAACCGGATGCGCAATAAGGCAAAAATACAGTAATTCAACAATTGAACCGGATAAATTATACTTTTATGGGTATTTTCGGAGCCTCAGCGGGGTTATATTCCCGAGAAAATCCCGGCGAATTATTTTTGCTTATCTCATATTTTTTATTGAACATTTACAGTAGTTTGGTATATTTGTCACTTGTAGTGTATTCTTTCGTCTCTCAAGAGTATGCTTTGAAAAAGATTAAGAGTGAGAGATATTAGTTAAGCGGTCTTTTAATAAGGCTAAGGAGAAGTATAAAGTGGGTACAGGAACAGTGAAGTGGTTCAATTCAAGTAAGGGATTTGGTTTTATAGTCCCGGATGACGGTGGCGATGATTTATTTGTCCACCACTCGGAAATTAAGACACAGGGTTATGCATCACTCGACGAAGGACAGAAGGTCGAATTCGAAATCGGACAAGGCAAAAAAGGTCCGTGTGCAACCAACGTAATCCCCGGCTAACAAAATATAAAAGACCCTGCTAAAAGCCAGGGTCTTTTATATCATACTGCATGCTCTGCTTTCTCGGCTCGTCGGAATTTACGTACCTTTATTTCGTATTGTTTATTTCCTCTTTTGCATTTATCAGCATCTGCCTGAGGAGGGATTGTCTTCGTTTCCGCTTTTACCGCATTAAATGATCTTGGCGAGTTCAAGTTGTCGACAAGCCAGATGGGTGTGCTATCTCGTCGGAAAACGAGGGTGTATGGCCGAGTTGTAAGATCTAATCCAACAGTGTGTTTGCTTTTCTTTGACCGATGTCAGACACAAAATCGCTGATTCGACATTAATACTAAGGATTTTGCCCTGGGCTTTTTTAATTTGTGAACGGGTTGCCTGCCGTTTTTCTTAGTAGAATTCTGATTTTGCAGCCCGCCTGTTACCATCGGCCTGTTTTACGGAAAAAGAATATTTATTTTTTTATTGTACTTTGGCGACCCTATTGATATAATTGAATTTTGTGGGGTATGTTCTTCCATCTCTTAGGAGTATGCTTCTAATAAATTAAAATGAGAGATATTAGTTAGTCGGCCTGTAAACAGGCCAAGGAGTATTTATAGTGAGTACAGGTACAGTAAAATGGTTCAATTCGAGTAAGGGATTTGGTTTTATAGTCCCGGATGGCAGTGGCGATGATTTGTTTGTCCACCACTCGGAAATTAAGACAACAGGCTATGCATCACTCGATGAAGGCCAGAAGGTCGAGTTCGAAATCGGACAAGGCAAAAAAGGCCCATGTGCAACCAATGTAATCCCCGGTTAACCATAAGGCTAACAAAATCGAAAGGCCCTGCTTTATAGTAGGGCCTTTTTTATTGCATGCTCAACGCCCGAACAGGCAGAGGCGGTCTAAATCCAATAGGGCTGCTGTACCAGAAATGGTGTTGCCAAAGAACACTAAAGGTTTGTTGTCATACTTGAAACATCTAATGATTTCGTCTATGGTGCCGTTGACAATGCTGGAGCCTGTGACCAGGACAACTTCGGACCATTCCACGAGACATGGCAGGTCGCTTTGTCCGTCCCAGACTTCAATGCCGGACTTCGAGCTGCCTATGTTATCAGGATCAAGATCCACGACACGAACGAATTCCTGGGTAAAATGGTTTACAAGAGCTTTCTATATGGCCGGTTGAAGACCAACAAGGCCAAATCTCTTGGTTCCGAACCGGGCTTCAAGTTGTCCTGCAATATCGGGCCCGCAGTTGGTCGGATCTTTATCACGGCAGTGGTTAGTACCTCTCGCCAGCCCGAGAGAACGCAGTACCGCGGTCATAGAGGCCACGAAAATGCCTCGATTTTTTATATTCGACAACTCCAGCGACAACAGTTCTTCTAATGTTCCGTTCCACTGACAAGCTATGCCGGTAAAGGCTTGTCCGTGTGCTTTCTCGAATGCCG
>CAZWME010000344.1:0-5909 GCA_964634515.1 uncultured Pirellulales bacterium
CACTTCAGGTAGTTGCCCGGTTTCTGCTTTTACAAGATAAATCTCTATGGCAACCTTTGTTGCATTGAAGACAGTTATTCCACTAACGTAGATATCGTGTTCGTTTACACCACGCGGAAATGGGCTTATAAGGACAAATGGATCATCAACAATGGAACGATTCCTCAATTCATCTGCCAATTTTTCAAGTTCCAAATCCTTCTGTGGATACGACATATCACTTACAATTATCCGGTTAACAGATGATAAGAACCTTTCGTATGAATCTTTTGCTCGCTCAAGTACCTCTTCATAAGTGAGACTTAGAACTTCCTGTTTGGTACTTTCATCTTCAATCCTCTCCGAAATGTATTCTCTCCAAGTGGTAAAAATGTCAGGACGCACCCTTAAAAACTCCATGGTATCATTCAACTCAATTTCTAATGCCCTTGCTGGCGTCGGCGGCGCTCCCTGCATAGTACTAATCTGAGACTGCAACCATATAAGAGTATTTCTATCCGGCGGCATGGAGCCAAGAACGTAATGAATACAGCGTAATGACCGGAAGTCAACCGGCATCGACACCAAATACCCAAGATTCGCCTCGTCAACGAAGTGCCGTGCAAATCTTCGTATGATAAGACATCTTTCAAGTGCAGTCTGGTATTCTCCGTCAACAGCGAGAGTACGTGCATCTACTTCAAGAAACAAAGCGAGATCGCGCCATTCTTTTAATAATGTGTGTCCCTGAGAACGTATTACCCCCCAACTGCAATCCAGAATTTTAGAAGCAGATTCAGCAATTCTAATAGCCTAGCGAGATCCCGGTAAATTCAGATATTCTCTTACCATCTCATTGGGATCATCGCCACGCAACACATTGTGGAAAGGTATGGATGTTGCATCATCAAGATCCGGGCGAAGCAGCATCGCCTGATAATAGAGTAAGGCCGCATTGTCCGGTGCCGGTATTGAAACAGTAGCGTAGGCTCCAAACGTACTAAATAAAATAATGGCACAGGAACTGCAAATCAACTTTTTAAAATTGCGTATGATACTGTTCATAACTGGCCTCCTGTTTTATTGAGAATATTACAGCCTAACCGCATGGGCTAAAGCCCATCCTACCGGCATTGAGCCCTTGAAAAATGCCATACCATCCTGGATTAATCCGACTCGCATTTCAGTCATTTATTATACACAAGCAGGCTGAGGAATCAAAGAAGATTTTCAGTCAATAGCTATTTTGGCGTGTATTCGAGCAGAAAGTTTTGGAGGGCGGGGAGGTCGTCGGTGTTCAGGAGGTCAACGCCGTTATTCAGAAGTATGCGCCAGAGGTTTTGTCGTTCGGGCGATGGTCTGTCGGGTGTGGCCCAGAATCTTACGATTCGGCCTTTTTTGTGGGCGGTTTGGATGATTGTTTTTAATTTTTGCTGCTGATCGGCAGGCATAGGGCCGGAGCCTTTGTATGAGAAATGGCTCGGCCAGCGATCACTGATAATGGGGATTAGTGTTGCAGGTGCATCGGACTGTAAATCCGAAAGTCTGCCGTCATAGCCAGCATAACGGAGAGTTTCCGATTCCATTAATGATCGCGGACGATTGCCGGATACATATACAACTATCGCTTTGTCGTTACGGCCGTTCGAGTCGAACGAGGTAATAATGTTTTTGTACTCAGCCAGCATTTTGCTTAGCACTTTGTAGGTAGGAACGGACTGGGTTTTTATGTCGATGAACAGGGTGAACTGCGGGCCGTTGGGGTAAACACCGTCAGCATTTTGTGCAATGCGTTTTTTCAGTGGTTCGAGATAGAGCAAGCGGAGTGTTTTGTCGGGCTTTACCTGGTCGGGATCGTGAGCGACGAATAAATCGCCATCGACGAGATGTATGTCGGCCTCGACGCTGGCAAAGCCGTGGTCCAGCGCATCGAGCAGGGGGCGGTCGTGTGCATAGTCGTTGTGGGCATGGGCATTGAGCAGAGGTTTGGGGCCGGTGGCTGCGGGAGATATTCCGCGTTCAATTAACATGTTGCAAAGATAGACGTGCTCGTTGCCGTTCCAGGGTTTGGAGCAGATGTCGATATCGCCATCGCCGTCAACATCGGCGACCTTTGCTTCGTGGCAGCGTTTGCCGCTTAGGATTTCGTGCTGTTTGAAGCTTCCCCCCCTGCCGTCCAGATTTTCCCAGATGAACCATTTATGGGGAGGCTTTTCAGTTAAAGGCCCGCCGCCCGAGAAGACGTCGAGGTCGCCATCGTTATCGAAATCGGCCAGGGCGAGTGAGTGGTAGTCCTGGCCGGCCTTGTCTGCGATTATGTGTCTTTTCCATATTCGGCCTTTGCCACCGCGGTTTTCATGCCAGGCCACGCGGCCGCTGATACAATCTCCTTCGGCCTGGACGACGTCATTATCACCGTCCTTATCGAGATCGGTTATCCAGGTTTTTGTCATAAGAGGATATTTGGCTTTGGGCTGTCCGAAATCGATGTTTTCATGCGAGGCCCACTTTGTTCCCTTTCCATCGGCATTCTCAAACCAGATGTTTGTGCGAACAACGTCATTATCGCCGTCGCCGTCGATGTCGGCCACACCGGCGGGGTCGATAGCACCGTGAACAGATGGACCGATTTTGTGCTCTATCCATTTGTTAGTCGGGTCGGCGGGGATTTTATACCAGTAGAGAGCGCTTTTGTCGCTCATTGCGACGATGTCGAGTTTGCCGTCGCCATCGATGTCCGCGGCCACATTGTCGTGGCAACGTGCGGTAACGGCGTTGGGGTACATTATAAACTGCTGCTGGCGGGGTTTGCCGGTATTACGGAACCATGCCTGTCCAGAGACCTGGTCGGGCCAGCCATCGCCATCTATATCGAAGGCCGTTCCGCCGACGTCGGTCGGAGCTTTGGGTGCAAGTGTATGTCTGATCCAGTTGTCGGGGGCTTTGTATTCAAACCACCAAATCGTACCATTGTTGCAGCCGGTAATCCAGTCCAGGTCGCCATCTCTATCGACATCTATGAGAGAGGTTTGGCCCATTTTGCTGCCGATTTTATCGATCTGGTGATATTCGAACTTCGGGATATCTGCAAAGGCCAATGGGCCAGACAGACCAATCAGCACAATAATAAAGGACAAACAATGTACAATTCGATATTTATGAGAAAACATAGAAAACTCCTTTTGCTAATAGAGAACATAAATTCTGCCAATAATGGATTTTACGTGTTAAATTATGGCCAATTTCAGGCAAAAATTGAAACAAAATCCCGGCGAGCGATAATTTTTGTCAAAAATGAGAATAAAAATTTTTCCGGAGCGAACTTTTATAACCGGCAGGCGTATGAAATTACTCAAAGCCACGGGCTGAGGTTTTTTTACTTTCTCTCCTTTCCTCCTTGCCTCAGCCCATTTTTTATTTTAAAATAGATAACGCCGCCTGTAATAGGCGGAAAGGCTAATTTTTTTCATTTTAGGATGAAATACAACTTTTTTCAAAAAATTAAAAAAATATAGTTGACAAAATACAGAGAAAGGATTATTATGCTTTTAAGCGTATGATGAAGATGAGTTGTATGGAGTCTTTTAACAAGCGGAAAAAACTTTTTTCAATTAGAAACATTTTTTGTTGAATTAAGTATAGATTTATATTTGTTTTTTTGATATATTGCTTTTTGATATATTGTTTTTTGAACACATTCACAGGGCTGAGGATATCTCGCTTTTTCCTCTCCCTCCGCACCTCAGCCCTGTTTCCTCCTTAAAAAAAACTCAGCCCGTGCTGAGTTTTTTTTTGCCTTCATTTTCTACAAGTAACTGTTTGCAATATCGGGCAAACGATTAGCGTATTGACTTCTTTTCGATTACCCGCCACCTTAATTCAGATTCGATTTATTTGATGGAGATTATGTTTTCAGTATCTTCTGGTGGTGATTTTTGCGGGGTGGTTGTAGTTTACGAAGAAGTATCTCAGAGCATCGATAGGGTGGTCGTAGAGGCCGTCTTTTAGTGGAAGTTCGCCGTTGGCGTTGCCGGTATGCGGATAGTGATAACACTGCATCGCTTCAATGAGGCGTGGGCATCTGGGAGAAATTAGCAGCGTGCTTTGGCCGGAGCCGGAGCGAACGGCCCGACGGACAAGCTCTATTCCCTCGAGGATACCGCTTCGTCTGGAGCGCAGGGCTATGCCTAATGTACGCAGTTCCCGAACGGCGCTTGTGCCGGTGACATCGTTTACACCTTTGCCGGCGGGATCGCAAAACGTAGCGGCCACCTGCTCTTCCGGTACCGGTGTCCGGGTCTTCATCTCATCGGCGTGCACATCAATGGTTGCCCTGCTGCGGATATACTCATCTATTATGCGCACGAGGCCATCGGTATCAACCTGAATCCACAGACACACAAACGGATTAACAAATCCAAAATCAAGTGCACGGTAAAGCGGAAGATTCGGGTCATAATCGACAGGACGAACATGTATGTCCGGGTCGAACTGAGCGAAGACCACATTTTCCCGTGAAGGTCTTTTGCAGAGCATCTCGGCCTCCCATCCTGCTCTGCTGGAGCGGTGCATCTGCGTTATGCAATCGTCGATTTTCAGATAGCCGTTGGCGGTTTTTGCCAAGCCCTGACAATCATCCCACAAGGGACACTGTGAGCAGTTTCTGTCGGTGCATTTTTCAATTACCTCCCATATACACCATTTGAAGACGGGCGTGTTGAGTTGTGGTGCGGATGAAACCACCTTTTGCATTAAGCCGTATGGCTGATGCATAGTGCTGATAAGCTCCATAGCCGCAGTGATATTTTGAGTGCTTTGTGTGGTGAACTGTGCGGCGGCGAAGACATCTTCATTGAAAAGCTCAAGCTCATCACAGCGGAGTTTTTGAATGTGCTGGCCGCGGACACTGGTTGGTGACTGCGTGAGGACCTGAACTGCCGAGCCGTTGGTGAATCGGCATTTTGATTTGAGGGCAGGGCCAACTAATAAATGCTCGAGGCCATTGTTTAGAAAACCGGTCAGGTATTCATACATTCTGGTCGCCTGCTGGCCGGAGCCTCCGAGTATTCTGACCTGGCAGTTCGGCTTAAAAATACAATCCAAGAGCGTTGCGATTGCGGCCAATTCGGTTTTGCCGCCGGCACGATTGGCCCAGATAACCGCGTCAGCGTTCGCCGGGCGTTTGTATCCCGAATGAGGGGCAACAATCGCATCGGCAGAAAAGCTGTGCCAGAGATAATCCATAGGGCTGCTGTGCTCGGGGCAAATTCTTTTGTCGGGTATGTCAATGTCGAGAAAGACTTTCACGTAATTTTTCAGATCGCGTTTCGTGGCAGGCCGAGTTTTCCGAAGCTCGGTGTAAATACGGGCTGCCTTCTCGATGTCGGTGGAAGTTTGAGAAAAGAGAGTTTGTGCCATTATTATACCCCCTGATTTTAATGTCGGTTAGAAACAGAGCGCAAGACATACTTGCCAAAATATCCCTTCCTAATTCTGTTGTTTATTTTTTACTCTTTGGTTACTGCGTGGGCGAAGGTTCCACCATTAATTTGCGTATGGTGCCGATTTCCAGATTTATCGGGAGGCCCTTCTGTAATTGTGCGCCTGTGTATATTTTTTTTGAGTTGTATGCCAGGTCGTGAACAGCATAGCTTTTATTGCTTTTAGCGGTGAACCATTCAGGGAACTGGTTGATTCTGGGCCAGTCAAGCGGCATCTTCATAATCGTCTGATGCCGCGGCGGGTCGAAGATAATTTTCCCTCGGTAGCCTCTTCGTGAGCTGATGCTTATTTTGAGAGCATCGCCATCCAGAACGGCCCCCAAAAAGACATGATTACTCCAGGGCTCGATAATGAGTCCCTTTGTTTTCCAGAGGCAATACATAATGGTAGTTCTGGCGAAGTTGCCGTCTCCATGCCATCCTTCGATG
>CAZWME010000345.1:0-5902 GCA_964634515.1 uncultured Pirellulales bacterium
TATTCAAAGGTATAAATGGCAGAATCAAAGGTCAGACAAAAACTAAAATGATAAATGAATGATATAAAATTGGTTCTTGTTACTGGCGCTACAGGTTATGTGGGCAGGCATTTGATACCTCGCCTCCTTGAGGAAGGGTACCAAGTGAGGGCATTCGTGAGGAAGCCCCAGAAGCTCAATGATTTTACCTGGAGAAAAAGGGTCCAAATTGCTGTGGGTGATGTACTTTTGCCAGAAACACTTGAATCTGCCCTGTCCGGTGTTGATGCTGCTTATTATTTTATTCACAGCATGACTGGTGGTGCCGGTTTTGCGGAACAGGATATAGCCGCCGCTCGAAACTTCGGTGAAGCGGCAAGAAAAGCGGACGTTAAGCGGATTGTATATCTTGGCGGTTTGGGAAATCCAGAGGCACAGTTGTCTGAACACCTGCGCTCACGACAGGAAACGGGTGAAGCCCTGCGAAGATCCGGTGTAAGCATTACCGAATTTAGAGCGGCCATAGTCGTTGGCTCCGGCAGCATATCCTTCGAGATGATAAGATATCTGGCAGAGCGTGTTCCGACTATGATTTGCCCACGCTGGGTAGGGACTAAAGTTCAGCCAATATCAATTGGTGATGTTATTTCGTATTTGGCAGCATCTCTAAAAAATCCTGAGAGTGCAGAGCAGATAATCGAAATTGGCGGAACCGATGTTCTTACATATGGTGATATGATGAAGGGTTATGCTCACATAAGAGGTCTTCATCGTTGGTTATTTCATGTGCCGGTCCTCACGCCTCGTTTATCGTCATACTGGGTACATTGGGTCACACCCATTTCAGCGGCTTACGCCCGGCCACTAATAGAGGGCCTTCGAAACGAAGTTATTGTAACGGACAACAAAGCGTTCAAATTATTTCCAGCTATCAAGCCTTCCGGTTACGAACGTGCTGTCCATCGGGCCCTGTCACAACTTGATCCAGAATACATCAAAGTCAAATTTGACGCGGCACAGGATGCCGGGAACTCAGTTTGCTTCAGTAAGATTCAGAACGGCATGATTATTGAGGTCAGACAAAAGGTAGTTCGTTCTAATGTCAAAGCAGCTTACAAGGCCTTTACAGAATTCGGAGGACCAAATGGCTGGCCATTTAATTTAGCGTGGCGTCTGCGTGCTGCGATAGACAGAATTATTGGTGGTGTTGGGATGCGAAAAGGTCGGCCGGAAACTGGCAATATGAAGTTGGGAGACACAGTCGATTTCTTCCGAGTAGTAAAGATCGAGCCGAACAGAATGATAAGGCTGAAAGCAGAAATGAAGTTGCCGGGGGACGGTTGGCTGCAGTTTGAGGCTAAACCGGTGGAAAACAATCTCGCAAGTATTGCGCAGGTCGTGTTCTTTGCACCAAGGGGTTTGCTCGGAACTATCTATTGGTATCTGCTGCATCCTATCCACCGACTTATATTTACCAAGATGATCAATAAGCTTGCTTCGAACGCAGAACACACTTAAAATGAGTGTAAAGATCGGCATCCAGGATTTCAAACAAACCTAAAATTTTGAAAAGTTCTTCATTCGGTTCGTTACCTTTGTAAGGTGCTGGTATTTATTGGGTGATAATTCTTAATCGAAAGGAAGCATAAAGTCCCTCTCACTGATGAGAAACAGTCATTTTTAAGAAAAAAAATGAGAATATTTAGAAGGAGTCATCAAAGTTGGAATCACAAATGAGTCTGAGAAAAAAACTAAAAGAGTTGTTTGATAAGCAACGCATTGGGGTTTTGTCGACGCAGAAAAGAAACAGGCCGTACGCAAGCCTCGTTGCTTTTGCGGTAACGGATGACCTTAAGAGCTTCGTATTTGCTACCCCACGTACGACACGTAAATACTCCAATATCATGGCCAGCAGCAGAGCTGCGCTGCTTATAGACAATAGGTCTAATAAAATGAGCGATTTCAGAAGGGCCATGGCAGTAACGGCTGTGGGCAGCGTGCGTGAATTGCGTAAATCTGGAAAGAGTCGATTGATCCGGCTCTATAAAGAAAAACACTCTCACCTTGAAGAATTTATCAAATCGCCAACCTGTGCAGTTCTATGCTTAGAAGCTGAGACTCTTCATGTCGTGGACCACTTTCAGCATGTGGTGGAGTTACATCTTAATAAATGAAATTAACATATCATCTATCACAGATAAAGAAGACAGACCAGAAACTTGTTGGTGGAAAGGCTTCTGCTCTTGCTATAATGGGCCAAGAAGAATTGCCTGTACCTAAGACAATTTGCATCTCAACCAAAGCTTATGATATGTTTATGGATGAGACCGGGCTGCGAGCACAAGTTCTTATGGAGTACCACCGCAAACAATTTGAGCAAATGAGATGGGAGGAGATGTGGGATTGCTCATTAAGAATACAGAATATGTTTGCCAGGACACCGATCCCTTCGACATTAGCTGTACCTTTAACAGAGGAAATAGCCGATTTTTTCGACAAAAGGGCCGTTGCTGTCAGGTCTTCAGCCATAGGCGAAGACTCGGCAAGGGCTTCTTTCGCAGGGCTTCACGAATCTTATTTAAATGTAATAGGCCCTGAAGAAGTACTTGAACATATCAAGCTTGTTTGGGCTTCGACCTGGTCCGATGCTGCAATCCTGTATCGAAAGGAAATCGGGCTGGAAGTCGAGAAAAGCAGCATGGCAGTCGTTATTCAGGAACTTGTTCAAGGGCAGGAATCCGGGGTGATATTTGGACGAAGTCCAGTTGATCATTCAAAAGCCGTAATAGAAGCTGTTTACGGTTTGAACCAAGGTTTAGTGGATGGTACTATACAACCTGACAGATGGATAATAGACCGAGATTCAGGAAAGATCGTCTCGCACACACCAGCGCAGCGTGCTAAGACAGTTGTACCAGCATCGAAGGGGGTAAAAGTCATCAGCCTTACGACTGAGAAGCGGAATAAACCACCCTTGACAAGACATAAGGTGAAGGACATATTCAAGCTTGAAAAAAGACTTGCTGAACTTTTTGGATCGGATCAAGATGTCGAATGGACTTATGATCATTCCAAGCTCCGGCTTCTTCAGTCTCGGCCAATAACCACAACAGGCAAGGCCAAAGATAGTGATGATCGGCAGTGGTACTTGAGTCTCAAGCGTGGATTTGAAAACCTTGTGGATCTGAGGTCAAAGATAGAGGACGAAATTATACCAGAAATGGTATCTGAAGCAGAGTCCCTTAAGAATCTAAACTTGAAACAACTGGAAGACGAGGAGCTGGCTACTGAAATTTCACGCAGGGCAGATATTTGTGAAAAGTGGAAGAAGCAGTATTGGGACTACTGTATTCCTTTTGCACATGGGATACGGCTTTTTGGAACGGTCTATAATAGAGCGGTTAAGCCTGAGAATCCATATGAGTTCCTGGAGCTTTTAGAAGGGACTGCACTTAAAAGTGTTCAGAGAAACGAACAACTACAACGGCTTGCCAGCAAGCTAAATGCGGACGAGAGCCTACGAAAGCCGGTTCGATCCGGAAAGCTGCCGGAAGACTCAAAATTTGCAAAGGAAGCGGCGGCTCTTGCCGAAGAATTGTTCACACCGTTGCTGGGGATGATGAGCCAATCTCAACTTCAGGCCAAGATGCTTGAACTGTTAATAGAGATGGCTGAAATGGGGCCTGCTAAAAAGATAAAAAAAGACCAAGCAAAATCAAAACTTGAGAAGAGATTCCTGGCAAATATGCCAAAGACAGATCGCGCGTTTGCTTTGGAGCTAATGGACTTGGCACGCACGAGCTATCGCTTACGTGATGACGATAATATTTACTTAGGGCAGATTGAAAAACAACTGCTTAATGCAACTCAAGAAGCTCATAACCGATCTTCAACCGTTTCAAAGATACCTCTTGATATTTCACGAGCCGATGAAGTTGTCAAATGTCTTCGAGATCCTAATTATCGGCCGGAGAGTCGGAAGTCCAAGCCTGTTGAAGTTCAGGACAAGCAGATCATGCCAAGACAACTTATAGGTCAACCTGCAGGGTCCGGGCTTGCTACAGGTCGCGCGAGGGTAATCAGGAAAACCGAAGATCTTTTCGCGTTCAAGAAAGGTGAAGTCCTGATATGTGATGCGATAGATCCTAATATGACTTTCGTTATACCATTGGCATCGGCAATTGTTGAGCGAAGAGGAGGGATGCTTATTCACGGAGCTATAATAGCACGCGAATATGGACTTCCCTGTGTTACCGGGGTTCCCGATGCCGACAAACTTATTGATACAGAAGATCAAATCACTGTAGATGGTTATCTGGGCATAGTAACCATAAGCAAGAAGCTCCCAATCAAAGACCTAAAATCCACCATAAATGAAGATGGATGATTAGCTTCAATATGATCAATGCTATCATAATACTATTTCCGGTACGACATCATAGGACTTGTTATTTGGCTGACCTGGTAAAATCAGTATGAATGTTTTATCTGAAAATTAATCCCAAAATTATGGCTTAAAAAAACTTTGCCAATCATTCTATTTGAGGCCGAAATAATGACTCATATGTTCGCCCTGATTGCATTAGAATTTTCTTTGTAACTCTAACAGTTTAGAGATAGACTGAATGCGATTTGTGATTTATTGTTGAAAGGAGAAGATATTTATGCAAATGTCGAGAATTTTTTTAACTTATGCCGTGAGCGTGCCGGTATTTTTTTTTGTTGATATGATTTGGCTTGGCGTGATTGCCAAAGGTTTTTATCGCAACGCCCTTGAGCCGCTGCTGACTCCTAACATTAACTGGATAGCAGCAATCATATTTTATTTGCTTTTTCTTGTCGGGGTACTGATTTTTGCCGTGCTTCCCGGTATGGAGAGGCGGTCTTTGGTTTATACTGTTGCGATGGCTGCGTTGTTTGGCTTTATCGCGTATGCCACCTATGATTTGACCAATTTGGCTACGCTTCGTGACTGGCCTTTGATGCTGTCGATTGTCGATATGATTTGGGGTTCTTTTTTGTCGGCATCAACAGCGACAATGACTTATCTTATTATGAGTCGGATATAGCCGATGTGGTGTTAGTTGTCTTAAACCAAGGAATAATCATAGATGTAGTTTTTTGATATTGACGATAAGCATCTGGTTTGGATTTGAGCGATTGCCGTTCTGAAATAGGACCCGTGATAAGCGACATTGTCAGCAATAGAGTTATCGGCGAGATTAGCCCAAGCCATCCCAGCCGAGCCGGTATGCCAATAAGGGCAAATCCGGACCACAGAAGAATCTCAAAAAAATAATTCGGATGGCGGGAGTAATTCCAAAAGCCAACTTGACAGACTTTGCCGTGATTCTCCGGACTGATTCGGAACCGATGTAATTGAGCATCCGCCGCGATAGAACCTCCATAGCCAAAGCCCCATAGCAAAAATCCGACTTTAGCGTAAATTGAGTCGAATGTCGTGCTTTGGGCGGTGAAGACAAACACAAATCCAACGGCGGCTTGAAAGCAGGCCTGAATGAGATAATGGACCAGAAAATACAGGGGCGCAGGGATGTTCGAGTTCCGATGAAGCGATTCGTATCGGGCGTCTCTTTTTCCAAGCCTAAGCCGTGTCCAAAACAAGTATCCCCCAAGCCGAAGCCCCCAAAACAGAACCAGCAAACTGGTCAGAAGCTTGCCGGCAGAAAACATACCGCCGCTCAGATTATGCGCTAGTCCCATGAGGGTCAAACCTATTGCCCATCCCAAGTCCACTACCGCGGGATTTCTTTTCCACAGATAAATAAACCACAATCCGGTCAGCGTGCCGGCACCGATAAGCAGATTTAGCAATATTCCCTCAACAATCATTTTGTGTTATCCGTCTGCGGCTTGACGCGACCTATTTTTTGGTCAAAATCATTGATACAATCTCGATTTC
>CAZWME010000346.1:0-5652 GCA_964634515.1 uncultured Pirellulales bacterium
TATTTACAAAGGCTTATGAAGGAAATGCGGATATGGGACAAAAAAACAAAGCCAATCAAAGCCAATAATCAATCATCATTAATCGATAATCATTTAGAGAGCATTCTTAACACAGCGAAAGCCATAGATATCATATCCGAAACAGACATCAGAATAGCCGGGGTCTTCGTTATAGCGATAACCGCTCCGGCAGCTATCGGCACTGAACTTCCACGCCCCGCCGCGAACCACTTTTGTCTCGCCCGTCTTCGGCCCTCTCGGATCCTCCTCAGGGCTTTGCTGGTAATAATCCACCTGGTAAAAATCATTGCACCACTCCCATACATTACCATGCATATCATACATACCCCACGGATTAGGCTTCTTCTGTCCTACCGGATGTGGTTTACCCCCGGCGTTGTTATCCACCCACGCATAATCGGAAAGTTTCGACGCATTATCACCAAAGAAATACGCCGTTTTACTCCCTGCCCTGCACGCATATTCCCATTCTGCTTCCGTAGGCAGTCTGTATCCGTTCGCTTCAAAATTACATTGCCACGTTTGCAAATCATAGCACGGCTGGAGCCCCTCCGCAATAGAACGGGCGTTGCAGTATTTGACAGCGTCGGACCAGCGTACCTGCTCCACAGGATTTTTGTCCCCCTTCCATCGGGAAGGATTTTCTCCCATGACCTTTTTATACTGCCCCTGAGTAACGAGATATTTGTCCATATAGAACGAGCTTACAGCAACTTCATGAGGTGTCGCGTCTATCTCCTTTTCATCTCCCATCGTAAACCTACCCGCTGGAATCTGAACCATTTCCGTCCCGGATTCGGCCTTAATTTCACCCGGCGCTTCTGCCGAATTCTTTGGCGTCTCATTTGGGTCTTTACGTTTACAGCCTTGAAACAAAATCAAAGTCACAGACAAAAGAAATACGACATGCATATAGCGTTTCATAGAGTTCCGTTTCTAATTTATTTTTACAAGCTTGAAAATATTTTAATAATTCGGCCATATCTCATAGCCATCAGGATTTCTAAGGCATGCTCGGCAGCGTCTTCGAATCTCCTTAGCTATTTTAACCGCCCCGGGCTGATTCACGCAGCCGTAGCCCGCCTCCTGAAAAAGCTTTCTGGTTATAGTGTGACATTGGCCTATAACGGAGTCCTGGGCGCCGCCCATCCTCCTCCACTTCAGGCTCAGGTCATTATAGGTTGGCAGATTTTGAGGCGATTTTTTTCGAGTAAGAGCTTTAGTCTTGCGAGACAGTTCAGCAGCATAGTCCAGGCTGTTCATATTCTCTTTCTGTACTTTATATCCCCGGGGTATCTCCTGAACAATTGCCTTCATATTATCGATAAACGGTTTCAAGTCGGCAGCGGATTTACCAGCCAGATTCAGATACTTTATCATGTTATTGGCAAAATCCTGATATTCCTCGATCCTCTCAACATGCTGGGTAACAAAATAAACCATATCATCTACAGCACCCTCGACATACTCTTTCTGCTTAACTTCCTCGCCTGCATCAAAAACCGCCTGCATCGCCTCCGTACATCCGCAGGTAGCGGCACGGCGAACACCATCAGCCCCCCTTCTATGATGGCTGCGAAGCTTGCGGCCCGGCAGGTCAAGGATAGCATCACACAACTGTATGCCCAGCGTCGCCTTCATAATATCGACAGGAGTAGAAATCGAGGCGGGAGTACCTTTTCTCTCCAGAGCATAAACAATAGAATATCCCTTCGGCAGTATTTTCTTGCCGAGACGATAGAAAGTTTTTCCGCCATCAAACCAGACGGGGTAGTTATAACGACCTGTTACACCCCGCCAGATAGTTTCTTTCGATTCCCTGAACGTAAAAGTAGTTTTCACATCCGCTTCAATTAACTGTGTTATCCATTTTGCAGGAAAGGGCCTTTTCCAATTAACAGCTATATCCTTTTCAAGATAAGAAGGCTTCAACTGTTCCTTATGCCAGATTCCCGGCGCATTCAACAGGGTCAGATAAATATTCTTGCCACCGTTGTCAAAGTCAACAGATTCGATCAAACGGCTCTCTTGACTTTTACTCAGAACGAGCCTCATTTGCCGGCTTCCACCGGGCCAGGTAACGACCAGCATATCGTTTCGACCTTCAAGCAATCCGAGGAACATATGCTCCGAAGGAATGTGAAGTGTTGCGCCCGAAGGATATTGTTCGGGATCATATATAAGGTCGTCGCCAATGAAGTCGGGCAATACTCCATAGGCAATTGGACTGAGCAGACTTATCCCTTTCATATTGCCGGCAGGTTTAATCTCGATAATCCCCGTCTGGTCGAACGAGAAAACGGCAGAAAAGTTATCTTTTGCCGTCTTAGCCGAAAAGGAAACTTCCAAGGCTACTTCATCACCGGTATTCTGTAAAATGCTGCAGTGTTTGACAGCCGCCGGCTTTCCTTTTAGCTGGAGAGGAACAAATTCTATTGTCTTGTCAGGCGGACCTGTTTTCGAGTAGATAATCACTTTGCCTTTTCCAGACCAGAAAACAGCGGTTAAGTGCTCATTCTCAAATACTACATCCCCTTTGAAAGAATATTCCCTACCATAATAAGCAGGGTCCGAAACAGCAGCGGATGGTTTAAGCTCAAGCGTAAGAAGGTCGGCAGGAACAACTTTCCAGTCAGTCTTGTCCCGAACATCAACCGTATTGACAAAAGTTGACTGTGTGTCCCATAGGATGGTGTTTGCCTTTTTCTGCGTACTTCGGGCTGTCGATATCTCCGTATTTATGACCAGCAGAAAAATCAAAACCATTTTCCATAAAGGCAACACATAATTACCTATGTCTCGATAAGGCTTCATCGTTTACGTCCCTTCCAAGTGTGTAAATCCTCTGCGGAGAGTCAAAATATCCCTGATATGTCCCGAGAGATTACTACACCTTATCCGGCGCAGGGCACACAAACGGTTTACGGTAATCGCGGTGTAATATGCGGTTTGCCGCAGTACTATTGGTGAATACTTCCTTTTTGGGATCAAACTTTAGCAGCGGCCCCATCGACATCGGATATTTGTCCAAATCGACACCATTATCTGTAAAATGTCGAACAGTACGATTGAGCGTTTCGATGTTATTGTCTCTGCTGTCAATATCTTCAAGCACAGCCCTGGCCTCCTTAACGGAGACTTTGTTGTTTTCGCCAATATAATAGCTGATGTTGGCCAAATGTGCCAAAGCCGCAGAGAGATGGCCCTGGAAGGCATCAGCGTTAAGGTCTTTCGTTTTTCGGCTGCGAACGGCCTTAACGAAGTTGTCGAAATGGTCGCCGCCACCTCTGAACTCCTTGAACATCTTGCCTTTGAGGTCGAACGCCATACAGTGAGTATAGGACTTCTGGACTAAATAGCCTTCGGTCCCGTAAAAGATAACGCCGATCCTGTTGCCCTTGGTGCTTTCAAACATGGTACTAATCTCCATGTCCGCCGAATTGTCAACGGAAAGCCCCCGCGTCTCAAATACCATACACTTTTTTCCGTAATCATAGATGGCCACTTCTGTGTTAGGCGTATCGCCCGCATCGACGTAATCGGGATCATTACGTTCGGCCTGATAACCCAGGCGGCCCCCGTATGCGATAATGCTGTTGGGATGTCGGTTAATGCCCAACCCCCATCTTGCGATGTCGGTTTGGTGAGGTCCCTGGTTGCCGGAGTCACCATTACCGTAGAGGCGCTGCCAGTGCCAATCGTAGTGGAATCGCTTTCGAGTGAGCTTCGGTGAAGTGTATGGTGCCGGACCGCTCCAAAGATTGAAGTCCACCTCTTCAGGGATCGGATAACCGCCCAGTGCATCGATCGATTTTCGTCGTTTATAACACAATCCGCGGGCAAAGTTGACCTCGCCGATACCGCCATCTTCAATGAACTTCATGGCATTTATGAGGGCCGGATTCGAACGGCATTGTGTGCCCACCTGGCATATCCTTCGGTATTTCTTGGCGGCGGCAACAAGGGCGGCACCTTCGGGAATATCGTGACTGATCGGCTTTTCAATGTATACGTCTTTTCCCGCCTGCATTGCCCAGACTCCGCAGAGGGCATGCCAGTGATTTGGTGTCGCCGTCCCGATAAAATCGACGGACTTATCGTCGAACACTCGGCGCATATCCTTAACCCACTTCGGGCGGCGTCCGGTACGTTTTTCTATCGAATTGCAGCAGTTTTGACCAACCTTTTCATCCACATCGACGATGTAAGCGATTTCGCAATCGCTGCGGCGTGAGAATGCGCTTATGTGACTACCGCCCCGACCGCGGCAACCAATTACCCCACAAAGCAGCTTTTCATTAGGGCTTCGACTTTGCGCTTTTGCACTGCTTCTGATCATCGGTGTTGCCGATACTGCCGCTGCAGCAGCGGTAAATATTGAGTTATGCAAAAACTGTCGGCGAGTTCGCTTTGTCATGATAATCACTCCTTAAGATAAAATTTCTCATTACACGCCTGGCCAAGCAACCAAGCCTTCAAGTTCGACTATAATACCAAAATCTCCTCCAAATTGCAAAATTCTTAATTACCATTGATTATCAGAGGATTTTTCTTGACTGAGAGTTGGGCAATATGGTATAGATATCATTAATGAAATTTGTGCCTGCGTAGTTGGGCATCTGTAGCTTTAATTTCATTCATGCAGCGGGCGCAAATCTTTTATTGCACGATTAAGGAGGAGCTATTATGCAAATCATAGAGTCTGTTGTACCGACAACTTTGTATCCGGTAGTTATGATTTTTTCCATGTTAACATACAACCGATATTTATCATTAATCTCTGAAGGAGGATCATTATGTGTAGAAAATTGATGTATTCACTCTCTTTCCTTTTGGTATTGGGCCTGGCATTGACAAATACCGCCAGTGCCGAACTTGTAGGCTGGTGGAAACTCGATGATGGATCCGGCACCACCGCTTTTGACTCAAGCGGCAACGGAAACGATGGCACTCTCGAAGGTAATCCGCAGTGGGTGGAAGGTCAGTTAGGCGGTGCGATTGAAGGCAGCGGCAGTGGTGATTATATCCGCGTTCCACATAGTGACAGTTTGGATATCAGCGATGCGGTTACTGTTGCATTGTGGGTGTCCGGAGGTATACCGCCGGACCAGGTCATCTGCAAGGGCAGCGGCGGCGGAGCATGGATTGCTTCATACAGCTTCCGCATCGATGACAATGCCAGCTATGCACGACAGATCAATTTTCGTGGGCGTGTTGGTAGCAATGACGACGCTATTAACTCAGCCAGCCCTATCCCAGAGGGTGAGTGGACACATATCGCGATAACTTTCGACGTAAGTGCTCCGGGAAACAACCAGAAGATTTATATCAATGGACAATTGGATGCCGAGAGCAGATCAGAAAA
Source organism: uncultured Pirellulales bacterium (assembly GCA_964634515.1). Classification (GTDB taxonomy): domain Bacteria; phylum Planctomycetota; class Phycisphaerae; order Sedimentisphaerales; family Anaerobacaceae; genus NIOZ-UU13. The sequence continues at coordinate 5,387 of CAZWME010000346.1, forward strand.
TCCGCTGAGCACCAACACCGACGATTTGCTTATAGGCGCCGATGCCTATGGAGACACGAGATGGCATTGGCAAGGGATGTTCGATGACATTCGCATTTACGACCAGGCTCTTCCGGAAGGTCAGATTCAGTCTATTATGCTTGGCGGCGGGGCATCATATCCATTGGCTTCTCGTCCAAATCCTGTTGATGGGGGTATGCATTTTGATACATGGGCAAACCTTTCCTGGAACTCGGGAGATTATGCCGTCTCACACGATGTGTATT
>CAZWME010000346.1:5662-5901 GCA_964634515.1 uncultured Pirellulales bacterium
GGGCAATCAGACCGACACATTTTTAGTTGCGGGCTTCCCCGGATTCGCTTATCCGGATGGTCTTATTCCGGGCACAACCTACTACTGGCGAATCGATGAGGTCAACGAAACAGAGCCAAACAGTCCGTGGAAAGGTGATATCTGGAGCTTTATGATTCCACCAAAGACCGCTTATTTTCCAGACCCGGCCGATGGCGCAGAGTTTGTAGGTGTCGATGACAGCCTTAGCTGGACGGCAG
>CAZWME010000347.1:0-2880 GCA_964634515.1 uncultured Pirellulales bacterium
GGCTGGGGATTCGAACCAAAGACAAAAAAGAAATTGAGCCTTGGTATTGCAAAGATTGCAGGCTCACCACCTGATTTTCGAGGAGTTAACATCCGCACTGATACCGGCGAACGGATAGGGCAGGGAGCTGAAGGCGCGAAAGCCAGTGGGATTATCTGTGTCGATGGTGTGCTTTATATGCTGGTTAGAAATACCGGCAATTCGCAGGTGGCCTGGTCTGAAGATCATGGTAAAAGCTGGAAGTGGTGCGACTGGAAGTTTAGAACGAGTTTCGGCGTTCCGACATTTTTGAATTTTGGCAGGAATTACGTCGGTGCGAGAGATGATTTTGTTTACATCTATTCTAACGATAGTAACAGTGCCTATGAGCCGGGGGACAGGATGGTAATGGCGAGGGTGCCGAAAGACAGGATTCGCAGACGGAACGCTTATGAATTCTTCAATGGCTTCGATGATCGTCGGCAGCCGATGTGGACAAGGAACATTCGCGAAATGAAGGCTGTGTTTATTAATCCCGGCAAATGTTATCGATCAAGCATCAGTTATAACGCCGGGCTTAAAAGGTATCTATGGTGTCAGATTCTTCCATTCAGCAAGGATGATCGAGGGCCGAGGTTTCAGGGCGGATTCGGCATTTATGATGCTCCACAGCCTTGGGGGCCATGGACAACTGTATTTTATAACCGGCAATGGGATGTCGGGCCGGGGGAGACAAGTTCGTTTCCGGTTAAGTGGATGAGCGGGGACGGCAGGAGCTGCTATTTACTTTTTTCAGGGGACGATTGTTTCTCTGTGCGGAAAGTTGCATTTCAAACCAACGATAATTAGATATAAAATAATCTCCAAATAAATACAGCGGCGACGGGCAGTAAGCGACACCACAGCATCAGCGGAACTCCACAGTACAACCATAGGTTATAATTTTCTGATTTGATCATTCAGCGGTAGTTCGATTTCCAATTGACGATTTAAGGTTACATCGTTAATATGTCAGCAAATGAAAGAAATACTCGCAAACAGGACAAGTAAAATCGACGCAAGCGGGATTCGCAAAGTCTTTGCGCTGGCGGGTTCTTTGAAAGACCCGGTGAATTTTTCGATAGGTCAGCCGGACTTCGATGTGCCGGAACCGTTAAAAGAAGAAGCGATAAACGCAATCAGGGCAGGGCAAAATAAATATTCACAAACGGCAGGTGACGCTGTCCTGAAGAAAAGAATAGCTGAACAGGTACAAAGAGAATTCGGCTGGTCAAATCCGGCTGGTCTGATAAGCAGCGGTGTGAGTGGAGGGCTTCTGCTGGCATTCCTGACGCTTATTAATCCCGAAGATGAAGTGATTATACCCGACCCGTACTTCGTCATCTATAAGCACATAATCAATATGTTGGGGGGGAAATGTGTCTTTGTAGATAGTTATCCGGATTTTGAACTGCCCATCGAGAAAATCGCCGATGCAATTACCGATAAAACCAAGATGATCATTCTCAATTCACCGTGCAATCCGACCGGTGTCGTATATTCAAAAGAACAGATCAAGAGATTAGCTGAGGTTGCGGCCGAAAAAGATATACTCGTTATGACAGATGAGATATACGAAAAATTCTGCTATGACGGCGAATGTCCAAGTATAGCTAATTACTACGAGAAAACGCTTTTGCTTCGTGGTTTCAGCAAGTCTTATGCGATGACCGGCTGGCGGCTGGGTTACGTAGCGGCCAATAAGTCTCTTAAAAACGTAATAGAAGAAATGACCAAGATACAACAATATACCTTTGTCTGCGCGCCCGCGCCCTTCCAGAAAGCAGCTATTGCAGCTCTGGATTACAAGATAAGCGATTTGGTCAATACATACAGAAACAAAAGGAACCTTCTTTATGAAGGATTAAAGGACAAGTTCGAGCTTGTCAAGCCAAGTGGAGCGTTTTATGCGTTCATTAAAGCTCCGGGCGGCTCCGGCAGCAAATTTGTAGAAAAGGCTATTGCCAACAACGTGCTCATTATACCGGGAAATGTGTTCAGCGAAAAAGATACATACTTCAGAATAAGTTATGCGACCAGTGATGCCAAAATACAAGAGGGGATAGATATTCTTCGCCGCCTCGCATAGGTGGAACTGTACTCGGTTCTGTGTCTTTTAGTTTTTTGCTTGACCGCCTGAGCAAAAACAGACAAAATTACCGCGCAATCTATGTTCAATGCTATCTACAATGCAGTCTGAAGGAACAGAATGGTCAAAGAGATGATTTTTGGAACAATAGGGGGGTTGGGCCTGTTTTTATATGGTATGATTCAGATGTCCGATGGTCTTAAAAAGGTCGCGGGCAAAAAACTCAAAAACATCCTCGAATCAATGACAAAACATCGTGTCCTTGGCTGCCTCGTTGGGGCGGGCGTAACGGCTTTAATTCAGTCAAGCTCTGCTACAACCGTCATGATTGTCGGTTTTGTGAACGCGGGGCTTCTCACGCTCAAGCAGGCGATACCTGCGATTATCGGTACGAATATCGGCACGACAGCCACCGCTTGGCTGGTTTCTATATCGGGCTTTGAAGCATTCAAAATCACCTCTTATGCGCTACCGGCTGTTGGTGTGGGCTTTGGATTGCAGATCTTCGGCAAGACACGAACGCTCAAAAACATAGGGGCAGTCATCCTCGGGTTTGGCATACTGTTTCTTGGCATAAGTTTTATGAAAGAAGCATTCGCCGGCCTGGAGCAAAGCTCGGGCACGCAAGAGGTTTTTAAGAAGGCAGCCGAAAATCCTGTTCTGGCTATAATGGCGGGGTGCCTTGTAACAATGCTCATCCAAAGCAGTTCGGCGGCCGTTGCAAGTGTTCAGTTACTGGCCATGGCCGGAGCGTTTGGAACCAACTGGGATAT
>CAZWME010000347.1:2890-5899 GCA_964634515.1 uncultured Pirellulales bacterium
TTCAGTATGGTCTATATGGAGTAATCCCATTCTACGTTTCAATACCTTTTATTTTAGGCAGCAATATCGGCACGACGATAACGGCTCAGCTTGCGGCGTTACGGGCAAATCTGAACGCACGCCGAGCCGCATGGGCACATACGACGTTCAATGTTATCGGCGCGTTGATCTGCTTGTTGTTTATCAGTTGGATAACCAAGTTAGTTTATATTATCGCCTGGTGGGAACTCAGAGAAGAAACTATCGGCATATCGATAGCGGTTGCCCATACGACTATCAAGATCTTTGAGGCCGTGTTTTTCCTGCCGTTAACCGGAGTTTTGGAAAAAATAGTGGTTCGACTGGTTCCGGCAAAGCCGGGCGACATGCTGACACAGCCGACGACATTGGAACGGCACCTGCTTGCAACGCCAGAACTTGCTATGAACCAGGTCCGGCATGAGATAGTTCGGATGGCACAGACATCCAAGAGGGCAGTCAATCAGGCGGTACAGGGGCTTATTGAAAATGACATGAGAAAGCTTGAGACGGCGCGAACGACAGAGGATGTGACAGATACTATGCAGTATGAAATCACCTCATATCTTGCAGCTTTGTCAACAAAGGAGATTTCCAAAGAGATGTCGGTGGAACTTCCGGTGCTGTTGCATACGATTAACGACCTTGAGCGTATCGGTGATCATGCGGTTAATATTGTCGAAATCGCAGAACGTAAAATCGAGCAGAAGCTATCGCTCAGCAATTCAGCCGAAACGGAAGCAAATCAACTGAAAAGCGAAGCGGAGCAGATGTGTGATCATATCATATTAGCTCTTGAGAATAATGATGTCAATGCAGCGAAATCAGCTCTTGATAGTGAGAATAATCTCAACAGGATGCAAATAGATTTTCGTCGCAGCCACGTTCAGCGTATGAGTGAGGGGAACTGCTCGGCGGAGACCGGGCTGATATTTATTGATTTAGTTGACAATGTCGAAAAAGTCGGTGACCACCTGACCAATATCGCACAAGCAGTAATAGGTGGTCTGCAATGGGAAGGGGTTGAGGTGAAGGTCTCTCCCAGCGCCCAAACGGGCAGTGAAAAAACACAATCGCAAGAATCACAGTAAAATTCGGTTGACGGGTCAAAACAAAACAAGTAGAAGTTCCATATAGTTTGAATTCTTTCGCTTTTCAAGGGCCATTTAAGGAACCACAATGACATCAGGGTCAATGTTAAAGGAGATGTTATTCGGAACAGTGGGGGGGTTGGGTTTGTTTTTGTTTGGTATGGGTCTAATGTCGGACGGGCTAAAAAAAGTGGCCGGCCAAAAGCTCAGGAAGATACTTGAGTCAATGACCAAGAGACCCCTTACTGCTTTTCTTGTCGGCGCAGGTGTTACGACTTTAGTTCAATCCAGCTCCGCTACGACCGTTATGGTCATCGGTTTCGTTAATGCCGCGCTACTAACACTTAAACAGGCAATATGTGTGGTCATCGGAACAAACGTGGGCACAACAGCAACGGCATGGTTAGTGTCCATATCAGGAATTGGCGCCCTTAAGATAACGACGTATGCGCTGCCCGCTGTGGGCGTCGGGTTTCTCCTTGAGGTATTGGGTAAAACGCGAAGAACAAAAAGCATAGGGCAAATACTGCTGGGTTTCGGGATCCTGTTTGTCGGCATTGGTTTTATGAAGGCCGGTTTCGATCCGTTAAAGGAAAGCACGAAAGTACAAGAGCTTTTCGTGGCTCTGGGCAACAAGCCTCTATTAGCAATTTTGGCCGGGACAGTAATAACAACGCTTCTTCAAAGCAGCTCGGCCGCCATCACTATTGTGCAATTGCTGGCCATGGGAGGAGCTTTCGGGAGCGACTGGCAAACAGTGCTCAATGTTTCGGTACCGTTCGTGTTAGGCAGCAATATCGGAACAACAATTACAGCCCAGCTTGCGGCACTGCGGGCGAATCTAAATGCGAAGCGCACGGCATGGGCACACACAATATTTAACATTCTCGGCGCGGGCATAGCTTATCCATTTATTTATGTGGGTTGGTTTGGTGCTTTGGTTTATTTAATTTCTCCCTGGAAGCTCGGGCCCGGCACTATTGCAGCCAATATTGCGATCGCACACACTCTTTTTAACGTAGTCAATTCCGGGATATTTCTACCAATGGCAGGATTGTTGGAGAAAATAGTGATCAGACTGGTGCCCGAAAAGCCGGGCGATGTGGCGGCCAGGCCTGTAATCCTCGAAGAACACCTTCTTGATACACCGGTAATAGCACTGGAACAGGCAAGGCGTGAAATAGTACGTATGGCAAAAACTGCAAAAACAGCCCTTGAGCAGTCTATCAGCGGAATTGTCAAAAATGACAGAAGAAAGCTCGAATCGGTAAGACAAATAGAGGATTTTATAGACGAATTCCAGTATGAAATTACATCATATCTTTCGACATTATCGCGCAGGCAACTCTCCGATGAAGTATCCGTTCAGCTACCAGTGCTTTTGCATACTGTCAATGACCTCGAGCGTATCGGCGACCACGCGGTTAATATTGTCGAAATCTCTGAACGGAAAATTGAAAAAAAGCTTTCATTTAGTGACTCGGCGCTGGTTGAGATTGATCAACTTAGAAGCGAAATAGAGCAGATGTTCGAATACATCATAGAAGCTCTGGAAAACAGTGACATTGAGGCAAGCAAGTCAGCTCTGGCCAATGAAAACAATATCAACAAGATGCAGATGGAATTCCGACGCAGCCATGTCCAGCGTATGAGTGATAGCGAGTGCTCATTAGAGTCAGGATTAGTGTTTATCGACCTGGTTGATAATGTCGAAAAAATCGGCGATCACCTCACGAATATCGCACAAGCGGTAATAGGCGGGCTGCACTGGGTTGGAATCAAGCCGAAAGTGTCGGATGAATCATAATCCCCGCTTCCTTATTTGGCAGGGATGACAATATTATTGGGTGTGACAAATTTTCCTGGCGCTTAACATAGGCAATCTGTAGAATGTAGGAAA
>CAZWME010000348.1:0-2210 GCA_964634515.1 uncultured Pirellulales bacterium
ACTCAATCGTATCATAGGTATCCGTACTCTCATCCGTATCAGAATTGTTCTTCTTATCTGCAACATGCGGAGTCATATGAACGAACTCACCTTCCGACATAAAACGGCCGCGCACGTCTTGATAAACAAAGATAAATCCTTCTTTTTCAAATTCTTCATGAGGACCGATCTGTCTTCTGTATCGATCAGGACCATAAGGACTAATGCTGTAGGGAGTGCGTAACAACACTATCGGATATTCTTTCGAGGTATCATTTGGTGTATAGATAGCAGTATAGAGTTTCACGCCGTCACGCACGGGGATTCGTTTTTCATATTTCGTGTAATTCTCGCGGATATAGTCCGCTCTTTCATCCAGTTCATCGGCTTGAATAAATCCCACATGTAAAACGCATAAGAAGTATAAGAAAAAGATACGTGCTTTCATAATTCAATCCTCCATTCTTTGGGATTTCACATTGAACACCAGTTTCATTCCATTCCTCCATGTTCACTTTATTATTATATCATATTTTTCTTGATGACACAAGTTTTCAGGCCACTTTCGTCAAATGCTTTCAAAACCAGTACTCGAATGACCTGATAGCAAAATCAGGAGATTTATGTGAAAGGCCTGGAGCGGTAGAATTGTCGATGGTCGGTTCTCATTCGACTTGCAGTGATTCCTATTTGACATTATAATCATCGAGTATCGAAAAGTGCAAAGGAATCAAGAGACAATGAGAAAGATATACCAGACTGTTCTGTTGGCTGTCTTCATGATGGTGTTGGCGGATGCCGCTGTGGTTAGGGCGGAATCACATCCAAATGTAAAGACTGAAGTTGTTCAAGAAGGTCTTATCCTGGACCTTGACGCGGATCGAGGCATCAAGGTGGTTGATGGACGAGTCGCATCCTGGACAAATCAGGTGGACTGGAAAGTCAAAAACTTTGTAGCGACAAGGAACTCCAATCACAAGAAGGGCACCGGGCACCCGACACTGAAAGAAAATGTGGCAGCCATTTGTGGCCATAACACAGTTGTGTTTAGAAGACATGAACTGATAAACAGCAATGAAGAAGCATTTGACCATCTGATAACAGGGAGTGGCTACACGTGGTTCGCTGTGATGTCGGTCAATCCTCAGGTATCTGGTCTCAAGGATGTGAATTCATTCTTCGGGAACCTGAAAAACGGTGTGAAATATGAAGGATTCTGGGCGGGACTAAAAGATGATAACACGCTTTGGATGGGTTCTCGCAATGGTATCACTTTTGGCAGATGGGATGAGAACAATCCTCAGGTTCTTGGTCCAAAATTGCAGGAGAACCGCTACTACATCATCGCCGGTCGTATGGGTGCTGGCACCGGGAACGTTACGATCGAATTGTTTGTCGACGAAAACAAACCAGTGGCCTCGAAGCTTTTTCCGGTTAATCCCCAAGCAGATTCGTCCAAAATGGCCATTGGACAGGAACGTGATGCAACGAACCATCCGGGCCATGAGTCCTTCGATGGGGAGTTCTCTCGTTTTCTCATGTGGGATCGCCCCCTGAGCAAAGATGAGCTTGAGAAAACATTGTCCTTCCTGAAGGAAACTTACGGGATTTTGGAATCTGGCATAGAGTCCGAGCAGGCGCCCGTTGTGAGAGAATAGACTTCACTAAAATAGTAGAATTAACGAATATGCATGGATCAAGACATAACTATCCTACCCCTGCAACACCATTCTGACTCGTAACTGCCGGGAACTAACGAAAATGAAGCCTTTTCATAAACGCAAATATCGAAGGTTGCTTACATTTATTTTCTTGGCAGCTATTTGCTTTGTTTTCCTTGATCCTGCTCAATTTTTGGAAGATAGGACGGGGCCAAAAGTTGTAGCATTCGTCATTGATTCAGCTTCCAGTATGATGAAAAAAGAACGAAACATTTTGCAGCTCTTTAAAGACCTTACTCACGGCCAGATAGTCTGTAACATATTGAGAAGATATGGCGAACCTAATAAACTTCATATTCACAGCGTTGACGACACAAAAGGCAACGTAGACAGTGAAAGGTATCTAAATGCTCTTACCCTGGTTGAAAGTTATCTCCGAGAAAAACCACAAGACCGAGTAGTGATAAACATAAGCCTTGGATCTAATTCTCCCAAGCCACGGGAGAAAAAACTCATTAGAGACATCCTTGGAAAGGGTGCTATCGTGGTGGCAGCCGCTGGCAATGATGG
>CAZWME010000348.1:2220-5898 GCA_964634515.1 uncultured Pirellulales bacterium
CACTTATCCGGCAGCTTTGGATGGGGTCATTTGTGTGGGGGCAACTGGTGGCGGAGTTCGCCTGAGCTATTCCAATTATGGCAACATAGATATTTTTGCGGATGGAAGCTACCAAACCATGCAATCACTTACCCTTCCTTCTGACACCGGCTTAGAGACCCATGCCCGTATCGTGAAACTTAATGGAACATCTTTCGCTGCTCCAAAGGTATCGGGACTGATTGTGAAAATGCTGCGGCTGGATGTCTCACTTGAAAACCAGCAAATTTTGGATATTCTGCAAAATACTTCAGACGATGTACTCGGTTTTGAACAAGGTTCCATAAATCGCCTTAATGCTCTTGCTGCGATAAGTGAAAAATATGCTGCCCTAAGAAAGGCAAAACAAGCTTTTTTATTAATCCTCGAAGCTGTATGTATTATAGCTTTTATATTTGTTGGGCTGCTTATAATCATTCCTATGCCAGAGTTCCTATTCAGGGTAATTTTTCCCTCCCGCTGGATGGCCATTAAGATAAAAAGAATTGACAAGATAATGGGCAATGATCGAAAGCACCCCAGAGATATTAGGTACATCATAAAATGCTTGTTTCCGGGCTATACCCAGCTTTTCGAAAGAGCTAACAAAGCATTGCTTGAAATAGGTAAGCCTGTAGTTAAACATTTAATACGAGCCTATCCGTATAAACCGTGTAATGAGTTTGGGGATTTTACTACATGTATATATAACCTTATCGAAAAGATCGGTGGCAGGGAAGCTGAAGAATTTCTCCGGTCCGAACAAGAAAGTCGAGATGTGATTTGTAATCCCGATTCTCACCGGGAAGATGAAAACCGAGAATCTATTCGGGATTTTGAAAAAGCTTGAACAATTCAGAAGGGATAGCAAAACGAACGCAGGCAAGAAATATCAAAAGCTTTCAATTATTTCTGCTACACGAAGAAAAGAGTATCGGACATTTGATCCATTGGAGATTTTAAAGTAAGTAAGCGTGGAGATTTTTAATAAAGAACACCGTATACACCTTCCTGACATATGTCAGGATACTTAATCCGATAAGAATAAAAAATTCCTTGTTTTTTATACTAATATTTGGGATTTAATGCTTCCATAAACCATCAAATTTGACATTCGTGGAGACATTTTGGATACATAATGTCATCTGGAAATCAGGATGCTTTCCAGCCCCTGAAAGAGGTGATTTTTCAAAGAATTCTGTTATTTTTTATAGCTCGTGGAAAAGGTGACTTACGGTTTTAATCACAAAGAACTTATTGCCGCTCGCCGGATATTAAACTAAGATACTTCCGTCTGTTGAAATTATTGTGGGTAGTTGAATATGGATAGAAAAATATTAGAAGCAGGGATACTCGCACGTGGAAAAGAATTTTTCGCCACACTTGGTAATGAAATTCCTTCAATTTTCAAGAAGGACTGGTGGACAGGCAAAGTAATGGACTGGAGCATGGGCCACGAGGATTTCAAAGTCCAGCTTTTCCGCTTTATTGATGTGTTGCCTTATCTAACTACCGAAGAGATGCTCAAACATCATATCCAGGAGTACTTTTCTCATGACGAAAACATACCTGCCGTGCTTAGATTTGGAGCAAAGAGCGCCGGTATTGGTGGTCGTCTGGGCACGAAGGTTTTGGGTAAAATCATCCGAACAAATCTCGAGAATATGGCACTTCAATTCATTATTGGTAATACGATATCCAAGACAGTTAAAAACCTCAACAGGCTCCGGCGCAAGAATTTTGCTTTCACTCTGGATATTCTCGGCGAGGCAACTGTCAGTGAGAAAGAAGCTGATTCGTATGCCGAAAACTATATACGTCTGCTCGAAGGACTCCGGCAGGCCCACTCGGATTGGACGGCTTTCGGTACGGCTAATTCCACATTCGACTGGAATCATTCGCCTAAGGTTAATATTTCAATTAAACCATCGGCCCTATACTCACAAATTAGTCCTGCCGATTTCGAAGGTTCAGTGGAACATATTTTGGATCGGCTCAAACCTGTTTACCGTCAGGTAATTGAGTTAAATGGCTTTATGTGCATTGATACGGAAATGCGAAAGTATAAGGAAATCATTTTTGAACTGTACCGCCGTCTGCGCAGTGACTCCGAATTCAAAAACTATCCTCATTTAGGCCTGGCAATGCAGACTTACCTGAAGAGTAGTGACCGGGATATTGATCTCATGCTCGAGTGGGCTCGTCAGCAGCATTTGCCGATTTCCATCCGGTTGGTCAAGGGTGCCTACTGGGACTACGAGATTGTTGTTGCCCGTCAGAACGGCTGGTCGATACCTGTATACACCAACAAAGCTGAAACGGACGCCGCATTTGAACGTTCTGCAGAGAAGATACTTCGTAATAACGATTTGTGCCACCTTGCCTGTGCATCGCATAATGTACGCTCTGTATGCTCAGTCATGGAGCTGGCCCGCTTTTTAGAAGTGCCCGACGACCGCTACGAATACCAGGTTCTGTACGGAATGGCTGAACCGTTCCGCAATGCTCTCCTGAAAATGACCGGACGTGTTCGGCTATATTGCCCGCAGGGCGAGCTACTCCCCGGTATGGCTTATTTAATAAGAAGGCTCATGGAAAATACTTCAAACGAGTCATTTCTGCGACAGACTTTTGTCGAAGGACGTGAACTTGAAGAGCTCTTGAGGGCACCCTATCTATCCTTTAGCGAAACGCTCAGGAAGGCTTCAGAAGAACAGACTAAAACTTCAGAATCACAGTCTGAACTGGGCTCTTTTAAGAATGAATCCTTAGCAGATTTTTCTGTCCGGGAGGTTAGAGATGCCTTCGTCACTGCTATTAACGATGTTAGAAACAAACTGGGAAAAACCTATCCACTTTTCATCGGTGGCAGGGAAATAACTACCAACAATAAAGTAGATTCGCTAAATCCTGCCCGTCCAAATGAGCTCATAGGCCGGCTTTGCCAGGCCGGTAAAAAAGAAATAGCTGACACCATAAATGCTGCACAAAAAACTTTTCAAACATGGTGCGATACTCAACCTCACAAACGAGCCTCCTACCTTGTCAAAGCAGCACAAATCGCTCGAAATCGAATTTATGAGCTTTCGGCCTGGCAGGTACTTGAAGCAGGTAAACAGTGGAAACAGGCCTATAACGATGTGGTCGAGGCAATTGACTTTCTGGAGTACTATGCCCGAGAGATGGTTCGCCTGTCTAAATCCCAATACCTCGGCCACGTACCGGGCGAGGTTAATGAGTACTTTTATCAGCCCAAAGGTATTGCGGTGGTAATTGCACCATGGAATTTCCCTCTGGCTATTAGTTGCGGCATGTGCGCTGCTGCTCTCGTTACAGGAAATTGTGTTCTCTATAAACCTTCAAATAAAACTCCGGTCGTTGGACACACACTACTACAAATCCTGCAACAAGCCCAACTGCCACCGGGTGTTTTCAATTACGTTCCAGGTGCCGGATCGGTAATAGGTGATTTTCTCATCGATCATCCCCAGGTCAATCTTATAGCTTTCACGGGCTCTATGGAAGTTGGTTTAAGAATTATCGAAAGAGCTGGTCGTATTTCTGAAAATCAAAGATCAGTAAAGAAAGTGATAGCGGAAATGGGCGGAAAGAATGCCATAATTATTGATGATGATGCCGACCTCGATGAGGCTGTCCCAC
>CAZWME010000349.1:0-5890 GCA_964634515.1 uncultured Pirellulales bacterium
GTAATCATGATGGTCGGGCTGCTTATTGGTTTGACATCGTAATAACTTCCGCTGCCGCTTATTACAAGTGTGGGAATATAAACCAAAGAGCCGGTCAGAGCATCGTAGTTACTGCCCATTCCCGCATCGACGGTAATATTCTGATTAAAGCTCAGCGTGCTGGCTCCATCATATTCCCAGCTTCCCCCTGTGCTTGAATCAGGACTGAATTCAATTGCCGGCGTTGCGAACACCGGCGCCCCGGCACAAACCAGCAATGTAAAAATCACTATTACTAACCTTTTCATTTTTTGTCCCCTCAATACTAACTGTATATATTTAATTTCTATCCGTTTTGTTTTAGTGCTGCGGACTACCCGCAACATCACGAGTAGTTTTCTTAAGTCCGTTGGATTCACATTACTCCATTTATTCAGTATCTATGGTCTCACAAAAGCCCCTCCTTTCTGCCAGCCAGTGCTACGGCCGATTTTTCACTTCTTGTTAGTCTTATTAACTGGTTGATATGAATCTTTTTTCCCCAAAAAAATATCGAAGCAGATTGCAGGCCCTGGAAAAGTCCTGTGTTATCCCCCATTTTTTTTCGCTTATGTTCGGCTCTTTTTCCTCCGCAGCAGGCTGAATATGCCCCCTAAGCCGAGCAAAGCAATTGTCGCCGGTTCCGGTACCGCTGTAATATAGTCCTGTTGTCCATTATAAGAAAATACTCGCAGGTCCGCTCTCGGGCCGGTACCATCCAGGGAATGCAGCATATTATTGGCCGCAACCGAATCAAGATAGTCGGCACGGAAACCACGAATTCCAATTGTACCATCTACCGTCACATCCCAGCCTGATGGAGATATTGGAAGGTCCTCGTGGACAATCTCCCACACGGCTGCACCAAAAGCTGCTGCCTTGGTGTTCTGTGTATAAGTAAACGGGCCGCTGCCAGCCCAGGACGGGTCGAAGTACCTGCCCCAAAGCTCCTGCAGATACTTGGCCTTGGTGGTGCCCATTGTACCTCCTAAAAGAGTTGTCGGAACAGGCCCGTCTTCCGGCATAATCACATCGTATGTTAATGTGCTGCTTGACGTCAGTTCCGCCCATTCGATACAGAAGGCGCCAATGGGGCCGTCGGACCATATTTTTCCTTCATTCGTGCCGTAGGTCTTATCGAGCATATAAACTCCGGCATATGCTGGAAGACCTTCGTGGCCGGCAGCCCAAACCTCGATTATGTCACTGGCCCCATTACCCGTTTTGGCTATATCCACAGTGCCAAGAGGGGTGGCTTTTGTCGCGGACGGCAAAATTATAACAACCGCCGCAAAGAAAACCACTGACAGCTTTAACAACTTCATCATTTCTCTCCCCAAATTAAATCTCTTCTCACATCTCTTTTCCATAAACTCCACAACAGCGATTCATTTCTCAGAGCCCACCCCATATGAACATCTGTATATTCTTCGCTTTTTGTCCCCCATAACTGACCGCCTGTTAAAACAAATCCGGCATCCGAATCTGCTTTATTCAGGTACATCAATCAATTTAATTTGGGTGCTCAATTGAGGAAATTTGAGTACCCCCCATTTCGATCTTGATCACCCCCCGGAAACTACTTATTACAAAGACAAGTTTATCCTATTTGCCCGAAAAAGTCAAGAGTTTTTGGCAGCAATACCCTCTTAGAGTTTAATTTTCCCCGCCGCACCCCATTGCCAGGTTAAAAACAAAATAGTTTTAGGACCTTGCAGACATTAGGCGCACAATTATTTCCGGATTTTTACGTTAAAATCGAGTCGTTGAGATCAACAACAAAAGGCTTTTGGCACGAAGGGACATTAGAAATCCTGATAATACAGAGACGTTAGAAATGAATATATTGAAATGTTGGATTTGTTTGCAAAACAGATATGACCAAACAAAAAAATTGGGGCTGACCGTGTGGAGACCAGCCCCCCAAATAGAAGAAAGGAGTAGTATTATGTTAGCAATGACACGAGCAACCGCTTAAAATAATCATTCAAGATGCATAAGCTAAAATATATTGGATTTTCTGCCTGCTTTCCTCTCGATTACGCTTGCTCTATATATATTATACTCGATATTCGACTGAATGCCAAATGCAATTTTCTTAAAATACAAAATTCCCTTGAATAGACATCAGGCATTCTTTGATGTGGATATACGTTTCAACAGGCGTGATAAAAACGCTTTTTGTAGTTTTAATCGTTGAGAACGACTATGGCCGACAAGAAGTTATAAGACTATCCGGGCGAGTCGTTTATAAGCTTCCTCAAATAATCCGGCCTCGATGTCCCTTGAGCAGAACTCATTTCCATTCAACGACGGCATAGATATGATCTACCGATGTTTTTCTTTTGGCAACATCATCATTGTTTTTAACCCGGAACTGGAGGGAATTTACCTTTTCGGGTGTATCTACAAAACTTGTGACGTCCCATAAATCCGTTGACTCATTTGGCTCTCCCGCGTACACAGGAGCATTTATCGACGCCCAAACCATCGGATTGTCCGGCCAGCCTGTGCCGGCCGTCCATTGCAATTTGCCCTCAGGAAATTCTTCCTGCTCAAAGTGTTCCACATAAACAACAACCAAAGATATTTTGGCCCCTTCCGGAATATATACGTTCGAAAAATCATAGGATGTATATAAACCGGAGTCCGTTTCCCGCCTATCGTTGTCACTGGCCTGGACAACAATGCTTTTATCGGCTACTGATAATATCTTCCTTCCCGTTTTGGCCGGCTCGTCTGCTTCGCCGCTCGGGGCGATTTTAACTGGTATGCTTGCCAGACTAACTGTGATGGTAAACGGCTGGGTATTTGAAGCCGGAGTACTGCTGCCGTCTGCTACTCTGACCGCCACATCGTTAGCCCCAGTTTGTTCGCCGGTCGGTGTCCATTTTATCAAACCGGTCGCTGCATCTATGGTCATACCCATTGGTTCGATGATTAAAGAATAAGCCAGCGTATCCAATATATCCGGGTCGGTCGCATTCACATCGTAATTATATTCCTTGCCTACTGAAGCTGTAGTTACCGGTGTTGAAGTAAATATTGGTGCATCATTGACTGCCTCGACCTTAACTCTCACAGCGGCTGCATCAGTTCCACCCTTGCCATCACTTACAGTGTAAGTAAACGCATCGTCACCGTAAAAATTCTCATCGGGGGTATAGCTCAGTGTGTTATCGCCGTTAATACTGACCGAGCCGTTCTTGCCTTGGGTAACAGAGGCCACCTTAAGCGGGTCATTTTCCACATCGCTGTCATTCATGAGCACATCAATCGATGATACTTTTTTATCCTCCAGTGTTGTCGCAGTGTCATCCTTGGCAGTCGGCCTGTCATTAAACGCCTTGATTGTTATTAATACCGTTGCAACGGCGCTTTCTGTCGTCTTGTCGCTAACCTTGTAGGTAAAGCTGTCGGAGCCACTGAAATTCGCCTTTGGTGTATAGCTTAGCTTTGGTGATTTCCCTGCTATCCCTTTCAAGCTGCCGTGAGCCGGGCCTTTTACCACAATGTAGGTCAGTAAATCTCCATCGTGGTCATCTCCCGTTAAGCTAATCGAAACAGGTTTGTCCTCCTGTGTCATTACACTGCTGTTATTGGCTGTCGGCGGGTCATTGACGGCATTAACAGTAATTGACACGGTGGCAGTTTTACTGTCCGCTCTCTTGTCGCTGGTCTTGAAGGTAAAGCTGTCTGAGCCATTGAAATTCGCATTTGGTGAATATATCAGCCTTGGAGCTTTCCCTTTTAAGCTCCCATGGGACGGACCGGTTACAACACGATAGGTTATCACATCCCCGTCGTCATCGCCGCCCGCTAAGGTAATCGATATCGACTCATCTTCCTGTGTTGTTGCACTGTCGCTATATGCCATCGGGGGGTCATTGGCCGCAGTAATCGTGATTGACACGGTCGCAACAGCGCTGTTGAGTTTTTTGTCGCTGGCCTTGAAGGTAAAGCTGTCAGACCCGCTGAAATTTTCCTTTGGCGTATATATCAACCTGGGTGCTGTCCCGCTTAAACTCCCACGGGACGGACCTTTTACAACACTGTAGCTCAACGAATCTCCGTCGGGGTCAATACCCTTCAAGCGAATCGATACAGGCTTGTCCTCCTGAGTACTGACACTATCATTATTGGCATTCGGCGCATCGTTGACCTCCTTGATCCTAACATTCACAGTAGCTTTATCAGTTTCGCCTTTGCCGTCACAGACAGTATAGGTGAATGAATCGTTACCGTTAAAATTAGCCTTGGGGGTATAGCTAAGTGTGTTATCTGTGTTAATGGCAACCGAACCGTTTTTGCCCTGAGTAAAAGCAGTCACGCTGAGCGAATCGCCATCCTTGTCGGTATCGTTCGTGAGAACATCAATTATCGATATCGGCGAGTCTTCCCCGGTGCTTACTTTGTCATCATGAGCGTTCGGCTTATCATTGGCCGGCATTACTGTGATTGAAATAGTCGCGGTATTGCTGTCCGCCTTTTCATCGTTGACCTTAAAAGTAAAGCTGTCCGTCCCGCTGAAATCCGGATTCGGGGTATAGCTGACATTTGGCGCTGTGCCGCTCAGTTTCCCATGGGACGGATTTGTTACAATAGCATAGGTCAGCTCATCTTCGTTGGCATCATAGCCTTCCAGAGTAATCGATACCGATGAGTCCTCATCTGTCGCCACATTGTCGTCCCTGGCTACCGGCGGGCTTTCCCTGAACATCGTACCGGCATAACTGGCTGTGGGGGCGTCGTTGACCGGGATTAACTTGATTGACACGGTTGCCTCGGCGCTGTCCGTTGTCCCGTCATTGACCTTGAAGGTAAAGCTGTCCGAGCCGTTGAAATTCTCATTTGGTGTATAAAACAGGTTCGGCCCCGTCCCGCTCAAATCACCGTCAGATGGGCTCTTTACAACACTGTAAATCAAGGTATCCTCATCAAGGTCACAAGCAGATAAAGTAATCGATACATACGTATCCTCCTGCGTGGTGACACAGGTATCATTGGCCGTCGGCGGGTCGTTGATCGCCGTTACTACTATTATCACTGTTGTGGGAACACTGTCCACGGTACCATCATTAATTACGAAGGTAAAGCTGTCCGTCCCGTTAAAATTCGGCTGGGGCGTATATGTCAGCTTCGGTGCCGTCCCACTCAGACGCCCATGGGACGGCTCTGTTACAACATTATAAGTCAGCGCATCGCCGTCCACGTCATTACCAATTAAAGTGATAGACACCGGCGTATCCTCTTCCGTCATTACACCTTCACCTTCAGCAGGACTGGCGTTAATAGTCGAAATACCAAGTAATACCACCAG
Organism: uncultured Pirellulales bacterium; assembly: GCA_964634515.1. Lineage (GTDB taxonomy): Bacteria > Planctomycetota > Phycisphaerae > Sedimentisphaerales > Anaerobacaceae > NIOZ-UU13. Next base: position 5,339 of record CAZWME010000349.1, read on the forward strand.
ACAGAGTACACCTCTTACAAACTTTGTTACTAACATAATTATTCCTCCGAAAGAAGTTTGCCGTCCGAGCAAAAATGCATATTGTTAAAAAACATGCCGGCTATATGTGAAACAGAAAACAAATACTCCATGTTTTGCTTAATGCTCCTCCGTAAAACTTTGAACACTTCCTAATACATCCAGGTGCTTATATTACAATGCCTTATTATTGGCTCATTATTGCCTGGCTTCTCTCTCCCATAGGTATTTTACAGAAGCCCGACTTTATAAATCCAAATTAAGCCCTATAAGTTTACATGTGTATGCATTGATATGCAAGCATATTTTTTGATAAACTTGCAATAAAAATTACCTATTTTAACTTTGCGAAATTCTACATCTACGTTATATCCTGTAATAAATAGACTTACCGCAATTTACACCGACTTAAAAAAGCTTGATTTTTATGCAGAATAATAATACCCCATTTTAACATGGTACATTATCAAGCCGTACAAAATGCTGTTATACAAATACTTATACTGATAACGCTGCAATCAGAAGGAATAAGCC
>CAZWME010000350.1:0-5885 GCA_964634515.1 uncultured Pirellulales bacterium
GGGGCCTGACCATTATGTTCTTGTAATAAATCGTGCTGCCCGGGTCATGACCCTGCAAAGCGAATGTGCCGCTGGAGAGTCTTCGGTTGTCTCCTTCCGGCACGGCATATTCCATAACAGTCTTGCCATTGACCATAACGGTGATTTGTCTTCCATCGACAATAATGTGCTGGGTGAACCACTCGTTATCTTTTGCCGCCGAGTTGCGGACATCGTTTATACCGTAAAGTGAGCCTGTTCTCCTCCAGTCAGTGTGTGAATTGTTGACCTGGACCTCAAATCCTTTATTCGGCCAGCCGGTTTGGCGGTATTCTGTATGGAAATACATTCCGGAATTCGCACGGGGCTTTGTCATTATGTCGGCCTTGAACTCGAAGTCTGTGAAGGTCGCATTCTCTACATCACCATCGTAGTAAAGATGGCTCCGCGGGCCCTTGACAATAATTATTCCATCCCGCACACTGAAGGTGTCTTTATTCTCACTGGCTTTCCAGCCATCAAGATTTTTACCATTAAACAGGGAAATCCACCCATCTTTACTGTCCGCTCCAAATGCCGACTGGTTTAAGAAAGAACTTAGACAAGTAATCAGAATAATCGGTAATATTTTTCGCAACATTTTTACTCTCCTCAAAACTAAAATATATTTAATAATTACCCTCTCAAACCACAGAACAGACTCTATAAGAACAGATTATTGTTAAAAGCACAAGTAGTTTTCTGCTCTTTGGCCGGTTTATGATGATGGCTGGAAAAAAGCTCGGTGAGTGAGCGATTCGCCATGATGGCGGTTTGGCATAGATGTGTGGTACTCCAGGTCGAGTTCAAATAAGCTCTTATAATTAAGAGCAAACAAAAACTAACAGCATGATGAGCTAAGAGCACCTAACAAAATGATTATGTGTTACTTACATAAGATGGGATTGATTCGATGTAATTTATGACAGGCTACCGCCTCTTCGAGCCATCCTTTTATTGCAGGCTGATAGTCATATTCATCGAGTTCGTGCAGGTTATCAGGAGCTAAAGGTCCTACTCCCCCGATGATCTTTCCGAAAGTATCGCTTTTGACAGCGTAAATTTTTCCGTTGGTATGCTGCCAAAATCCTTTTACCACTGCCATAATTTCCCTCCTCAATTTGTCCTGTTCTGGGCCTCTGCTTGTTAAAGTCAGGCGCACTATTTCCATAAATACTTGCCATATAGCGACTTGTACACGTACAGATCAAATTTCCTTTTGGAATCCCCTTAATAATATACAAAACGCATCAGCCGGGAGCAAAAAAAAATCGGAGTTTGTCAAATTTACATCATTAAGAGGCAGAAAATGCGGATTTATAAAAAAAGCCCCTGCTTTAGAGGAGGCGGATTAAGCAGGGGCTTTAGGGGACCTCAAAAAACTCATTTTTACTGCGAACGGCTGCAATCTCCTGAAGGCGGCGTTGTCAGGCCAAACTTCGTCCTCGACATAGCTTTGGCTATGCCTGCGGCGATTTTGACCTTCCGCCAAAGCGGAGAAAATTTCGCTCGTTCTCGTGACAAAAGCAATTTTCCGAGGTCCCCTTAATTCCTGTGTATATTCAATACACTATACTGCATCTTTATTTTTCCTTTGGGATATGAAATTGTTAAAGACTATAACTATGTGCCACCAATAATATGAAATGTAACGTTTTTTCCGTTTATAACGTTTTTTCCGTTATTTTGCACCCACAAGGCCACAAATCAGGGTATTTTCCTGTCTGAAACAGGAATTGTCTGCTCTTTTTTTGCTACTCGCGACAGATAAGTTATATTTTATATGCGGGAGGATAATATTATGAAGCGAAAATACGGACTGCGCAGCATAACACTTTTTATGTCGATATGTGTAAGTGTTTTCTCTGCCTGCTTTTGCGTTCTGTTAATGGCCGGTGAGTATTACACGGCACGTCACAAACTGGACATTTACAACAAGGAATTCCAGGGCTGGGAAGCATGCCGTCAAACTGAGCCTACTTATTTCAAGTCCAATGCAGAGGCTGTAAGCAGTTGCCTGAAGAGCCTGGAAGAAGCTAAAGGTAATTTCTGGGTGAAACTTCCAGAGTCTAAAATAATCATGTTGTTCGTATTGGCAGGTTTGGTCAGTGCAATTGGGGGATACCTTGCTGTTTGGCTTGTCTGGTTTGGAGGTACAGGTATTTATAGATTTATCAGATGGGTGAAGCTATGTTGGCAGGATAAATCCTTTCGTATCGGCCGGAAGGACAAAGATAACGATATTGTTAAAGAAGTAGAAAAGCTGGAGTATCATCTTGAGAAGGATGTTGAGGAAAAAGAAAGAACACGTGAAGAAGAGCTGGAACGCCAGGTTGAGATTCTCAGAGATGAAGTCTGCAGTGTTCGTGCGGATATTGAGAAAGTCACAAAAAATGAGGACTGTAAGTATGATACCCCAAAAGATGAGTTGGTTATTTAAACAGCTCAAACCCGGAACCCGGAACTAAAAGACTTATAGCCTACCGGGTGTGGCCGATACAGTAGATATTATTTTCCGACCGAATGAAAATTTGCTTCCGAGAAACAGCCGGGCTTGCGATGCATTTTTCATTGAGTTCATTTTCAGCGAGGACCTTAAATTCATCTCCATCGGCGATAACGGTGGTCTTGCCTTTTTCGGAGAGAAAATAAATCCTGCCATCGGCCCAGATTGGTGAGGCCGAGTGTTTTCCCCCAAGGCGCTCTCTCCATATTTCTTCTCCGGTTGCGGCCTTGAGGCATTTGGCAACACCAGTTTCGGTAACCAGGAAAAGGAAGGGCCTGACGTAAAGCATTGACGGGACCTTCGAGACATCTTCTTGTGATTCCCAGGCGATATGTGTCTTGGTGACGTCACCTTTGCCTCCCGTGCGAATGGTGCGGATGGCCGACTCACCGAAACCGGAAGTAGTAAAAATCAGGCCGTCACCAATAACGATAGAAGGCACAACACCTTCTCCCGGACTTGAGACCGTCCAAATCCTCCGGCCGGTATCGAGGTCAAAACCCTGTACGACATTACCCGCTGAGCTGACGAGCTGGTCGCGGCCTTTCTCACTGAGAATTTGGGGTGTAACATGTGCAACACAGGAAGAGCCTCGCCGGCCTCTCCACTTTACCTTGCCTGTATTTTTATTGACAGCAAGTATCAGGGCCTTATCCCATGGTTTTTGCCATCCAAGTCTTTTGTCCGGTCCGCTACTGCTGTAGTCAAAGGGAACAATGAGCAAATCTCTGTACAATATTGGCGAAACCGCCAGGCCGTGTTCACTGTAAAATTCAAATTCCTGATATTTCCAAATTGTACTACCTTCGTTGGAGACCGCGGCAATAGTTCCGTCAAAGGCCACTACGTATATATATCGACCATCGGTTACCGGCGTGGATGAGGCATAAGAGTTAAATTTCTGCCTGTGTCCCGGCTTTTGCCGGTGTACCTGTTTGTTCCAAAGGACGGATCCAGTGAGCCTATTGAGGCATAAGAGGCGAAATGAGGCGCCTTCGTCCGTTGCAGTAGTTACAAATACCCTGTCATCGAACACGATGGGTGATGACCAACTCTCACCGGGGATTTGTGTTTTCCATACAATGTTGGATGTTTGACTCCATTCGACTGGGACATCCTTCTCATGTGAAACGCCCTGCCGGGTCGGCCCTCGAAAACCCGGCCAATTCTCCGCCAAAGCTGAGTTAAATGATATAAGCGCCAAGGCAGCTAAAAATAATATACAAACAAACCTGTTTCTGAAATTAGTTCTCATAAGCTATAAATCCTCCCATACACATAATTCATAATACATACTCACAACAGGTTTAACGGGTGTTTTCGGTTTTTAAGTGGTAACTCAACCGGGGCGCTTAGGCGGTGTGATTCATAGACAGCTAATATCATCTCCAAAGCCGCTCGCCCATCGTACATGCTGCCTTTTGGTTGTGTGTTATTCTCGATGGCGCGGATCAAATCCCTGGCAATAAGGCAATTGCCTAAATGGTGGTTAGAATCATTAAGTGTTTCAGTTTTATTAATTCCGGCACTGGTGATTTTCTTCCAGCGGGCCTTACTTCGGCCGGGCTGCCATGATGGATCTTCGACAAACCATATTTCCGGCAGAGTACCGGTTGTCATCGTGAGGATTCCTTTGGTTCCAAAAAGCTGGAGTCCAAAACGATTAGACGCTCCATGCCTGACACGCTGGGTTGAGAAATAGCCCGTTGTCGTTTTGCCAAAACGGTACATAGCATGAATCTCATCTCCGGCAAGCGGACCAATGCCTTCATCTCCATCGCGCACTTCATTTGCGGTAACAGGCTTTTGTCCATCTCTGACGGTCGCTGAACACCATTTCGCATCACCTGCAAAGAAGCGCATCAAGTCCATGATGTGTGTACCGAGTACCATCAGGTCCTCACCGCCTCCCCGGCGCTCTTCCTTGCCCCGGCCACGCAGTTCAAGTATGTCCCCTAATTTTCCGTCGGAGATAATTTGTCTGACATGTTTAAGGGACGGACTGTACCGGGTCTGATGAGCGATAGCCAGTTTCAAATTTCGCTTTTCGAGAGCGGCGACCATTTCATCAGCCTGCTCAAGGTTTTGACACATAGGTTTTTCAAGAAAGACATGGCAGCCAAATTCCGCACAGGCCAGTACCATATCACGATGGCAGTCCAGCCAGCGCGGGGCCACGCTTACGATTTGCGGGCGTTCTTTTTCCAGCATTTGGCGATAATCGGCGTAGGCCTTCGGAGCTTTGAGCCGCCTGGCTGCTTCGGCCCGGCCTTTAGAATTTTCATCAGCAACGGCCACGACCCTAGCCTGGTCTATATCATTCCACACCACGTCCAGACCATGACCATAGTTACCCTTGCCGGTCCTGCCGATTACCGCTACGCGATAACCGGGGTCTTTTGCTTTGGCCTTGTGCGGGGGCCCCGCAGTCAATGCTGCCAGTGAGACAGCCGTATTTTTGATGAATTCCCGCCGTTTCATGGATTTACTCCTGCCTGATCCACTCTTCGTTAAACTGTACATATTTTATTGTCTTATTCGGTGCGGCTCCTCGGTCTTTATGATGGTAACTGTAAACGACATGTAACGAATCGTCAAGGCCCTGGACAATAGAGGGATATCCGCTGCTCGTGGCGATATTTCTGTCGCGCATGTCCCGTTCAAGGTGGCGGGTATAGTCCCAGCTCTTGCCTTCATTAGTTGAAATCGAAACGGCCAGACTGTGCCTTCCGTTCTCTGTATCATTGTACGCAAGAACCCAGTGACCGTTCCGCAAAGTTACAATATCGGCTCCCGAACCGGGATTAGGCAATTCGGAATCTTTCACCAAACTCCACGTCATACCGGCGTCTCTGGAAGTGCTCATATGAAGGCGCTTGGGCGGGGGGCCATTATCTCGCATGTAGGTGACTAATGTTCCATCGGCTTTTATTGCGATACTGGGCTGGATGTTTCCGGCTCCCACGAGCGGTTCACTGAACTGCCAGTTTTTGCCGCAATCATCTGTTATGGCCATTAATGAAAAGCTGAATCCATCCGAGTAAAAGGGAATTATCATTCGGTTTTTATTAATGATAACGGCCTTGTTCTTCGTCTGCCAACCCATGCGCCTAAAATAGGCATAGCCAAGCTGTTGTTCGGTATATCCGCCTGAAGCATCGCGGAGCTGGCCTCTCCTGGTCATATTCTCACCCCGCGCCTTGGCAAGGATATTCGCTCCCCAGGCTTTTCGTCTTTCCAACATTCTTTGAGCTGCCTGGTCTGAAAGATTCATACTATCGGAAAGGTATTTTCCATATTCTTCGAGTTGTCTTTCAATAGATTTGACAAACTTGTCGCCGGGCTGTATTCCCCGTTCGGA
>CAZWME010000351.1:0-5882 GCA_964634515.1 uncultured Pirellulales bacterium
AATACAAATATCTGGGCAGTTCTGCTCTGGCTCATGGATTATTGATCCAAGGGATAACGAGCAGTATAGCGTGATAAGTTCCCAAAGATTTGAATATGGTTTATTATGAGAAGCAAGACGCTGGCGCAAATTTTTCAATGGGTATCCTATAGTTTTTTCGCATTCCAAGAGCAAAGATTCTGCTTGTCTTTCAGATATCATAATGATCGGCCCATTTCAACCGTGGTTGAAATCTGGGTCCCCCATACTTATTTCTCACTTTTATTAAGGTCCTATCATATCTCGCTGCATTCTTCAAGGTGACCGCGTAACGCCTTTGGAGGTAGAAAATAACATAAAAGAAATCGAATATCAAAATGTAAATAACGAAATTACTTATTAAAATTCATAACGAGATTGCTCATCATATCGCCAACCGCATTACTACCTTCGGTTCGCACCAGTTTTAATCACTACGTCGCTTCGCGTCTGCTTGATTGTATGATGCTCTTGCTGGCCTACGGTAGAAATGCTTTATCATCCATCCTTGTTTTGGATTTCTAAATGTTGGTAATTCGTGCTTGTTTCGGATTTCGAAACTTGTCCTTAGCAAGCATGTCCTGAGTTCTATCGAAGGAATCGAAGGATTCGTGTTTCGGATTTCACATTTGTTTATTAATTATAGCTATGTTTTTCGGTTTTTCTCTTGTATTTCATTGTCTTAGTGCGTAGAATCAAAGTTTTAGTTTGTAGTACGAATAGAAAACAGCAAAGGAGAAAAAATAATGAAAACCAATAAAATTAATCGACGCAATTTCCTGAAATCCACCGCAGCTACCGGAATCGGATTGACTATTCTGCCCAGTGGCGTCCTCTCCGGCGTCAACGCTGCCAGTAATAAGCTCAATGTCGCCATGATTGGAACGTGGGGCCGGGCCGACGCTCATTTCGGCGCGATCTCAAAAGAGAACATTGTAGCTCTTTGCGACGTGGATGAAGATCACATCGCACATGCGGCTAAAAAATTCCCGAGGGCCAGGACATATATCGACTGGCGCAAATGTCTCGACCAGAAAGGCCTCGACGCCGTTATCTGCTGCACTCCCGACCACAACCACGCTTTAATAGCCAACTGGACGTTGAATCGCGGCCTGCACTGCTATATGGAAAAGCCATTGGCCCACACAGTAGAGGAAGCACGTATCGTCCGTGCCAATTATCTCAAGCAAAAACATAAACTGGCTACGCAGGTCGGTACCCAGCGTCACGCCAAGCCAAACTTCGAGCGTGTGCGTGAATTAGTCAAGGACGGAGCGATTGGCGAATTGACAGATGCCTATGCGTGGGGCAATCGCCAGATTCGCAGGCCCGGCTATCCGCCGGCCAAAGGCACACCGCCAAAAAACCTGCACTATGATCTGTGGATTGGGGAGGCGCCCTTCCATCCGTATAATCCGGATTATTTCAAAGGCGGATCCGGCATGAATTGCCTCTCGTGGAATATGTACTGGGATTACGGCACAGGACAGGTCGGCGATATGGGAAGTCATACGATCGACCTGGTGTGGAATGCTATTGACGCCGGTCTTCCAACAACCGCCGAAGGTGAGGGCGAGAAGTATAATTCTGAAGTGACACCCGTCGAATTGCACACCGCTTTCGATATCCCCGCGAACGATTGGCGCGGGCCAATCCGCGTCCACTGGTACCAGGGCGGCATGATGCCGAGATCGCCGAAGGGATACGTCGATCTGAACAAGATAGGCCATGGCGCGATGTTCAAGGGAACCAAGGGATACGTCATCTGCGATTTCGATTCGCGGATTATTCTGCCCTTCGGTAATGATGCAGACATGACGTACTACGATAAACGCCCCAAAGACGAGATTATCCCGCCGCTGGGCCACTTCCAGGAGGAATGGACGAGGGCCTGTAAGACCGATCTGAAGACAAGTTGTGATTTCGAATACGGCGGCAATGCTATCGAGATGATGCACCTGGGTCTTGTTGCTTACCGTGTCGGTGAGAAAATCGAGTATGACGGCAAAAGTGGTCGCGTCACTAACAACGCTAAGGCCAACGAACTCCTGATCCGACAGTTGCGCCCCGGCTGGACAATCAATGGGTAAAGTGACATAGTGAAGCCTGCGGGAGTAATATCTCACGGATGAAATATGAAGACGTACGAACAAATCAATAATCGCATCGAGTCGGGCAAGGCTGTTGTGCTTACTGCCGACGAGATTATCGATTACGTGGAAAAGAAGGGACTGGCAGCCGCCGCAAAAGAGGTGGATGTTGTCACGACCGCTACCTTCGGCCCGATGTGCTCGTCGGGATGTGTTCTTAACTTCGGGCATTCAAAACCGAAGATCCGCATGTCGGAGGCCTGGGTCCAGGATGTCCTTGTTTATACTGGTATTGCGGCTGTCGATGTCTATCTCGGCGCGACACAACTGCGCTACAATGACCCGGCGAATATGGACCGTCCGGGTGAATTTCGATATGGCGGTGGACACGTGATTGAGGACCTCATTGCGGGCAAGGCCCTTCAGCTTTTTGCTTTGTCTTACGGCACCGACTGCTACCCGCTGCGTGAGATTCGCACATACTTTACCATTGACGACCTCAATCAGGCCATAATGCTAAATCCCCGGAACTGCTACCAGAACTATAATGTAGCTGTCAATGATTCGGACCGAACGATATACACCTATATGGGGACTCTGGAGCCCAAACGGAAAAACGCCAACTACTGCTCCGCCGGCCAATTGTCACCTTTGCTTAACGACCCCTATTACGAAACAATCGGCGTCGGAACCAGAGTGTGGTTAGCCGGTGCTCACGGGCATGTCTATGCAGAGGGAACTCAACATGCCGGCGGTGGTGCTCGAACACCTGAAGGAATCCCCAAAGAAGGGGCCGGAACGATTGCTTTGACCGCCGACATGAAACAAATGTCTCAGGAATTCGTGCGGGGTGTGAGCTTTCGTGGTTACGGGGTATCGCTGGCGCTGGGGGTCGGAATACCGATTCCGATATTGAATGAAGATGTCTTAAAGCGAACCTGCATAAGCGACCGCGAAATTCTGGCCCCTGTGGTTGACTATTGCGACGAATATCCCCGGAATACGGGCAAAGTCCTTTGCCACGTCAGCTACGAACAGTTGCGAAGCGGCGAGATAGAGGTTGAGGGCAAAAAAGTGGCGGTCGGTTCGCTTTCGTCCTATTATAAGGCGCTGGAAATCGCTCATCTGCTCGCCGATGAGATCAAACGCGGGGACTTCCGGCTTACCGAGCCAATTGCGTATCTTCCAAAGGACAAGAAAATGAAGCCGCTTGTGGTAAGGAAGAAACCGTCATGAGCCAGACCGTAACAAAGAAACTTATGCTGTTCTTTCCAAAGTGCGAGTGCGAGAAGCCGATCATCTACCATCTGGTGAAAGACCACAATCTTATCGTCAATATCTATCGTGCGAAAGTCACTCCGGAGGAGGAAGGTTATCTCGTGCTGGATGTCACCGGGACCGAAGGTGATATCGAAAAAGGCATGGACTTCGTAAAAACGTTTAATGTTTCCATCAACTATACCGGTAAGGGAGTTACAGTGGACAAAGACCGTTGTTCACATTGTGGTCACTGCCTCACCCATTGTCCGACCGGGGCCTTAAATATTGCAGATATGGCTACCAGAGAAGTGGTTTTCATCGAATCGAAATGTATCGAGTGCATGGGGTGCATTCGCGTCTGTCCTTATAACGCCTGCACGTCCGCCTTTTAAGAAGCGTTTCCTGCATCGTCCGGATAACGTCCATGAATCAGAAACGGACCTATCGAACTTTCACTCATCGGGAGGCTCTCTTTCGCATTTGCTGCAATCGGTTCGATGCCGTCACTGAGGAAATTATACGCCGGCGTCGTATCCTGGATGATTATATTGATTGTTACCCCGCTTTTCTCGATTCCTTTGAGCCGATTGAGCTGGGTGATAATGCCCCTGAAGTTGCGCGGCGCATGGCCCGGGCCGCACGTCTTGTAGGTGTCGGCCCTATGGCCGCAGTCGCGGGCGCTATGGCCCAGTGTGCCGCCGAAGCCGGCCTTAAAGCCGGGGCAGGGGAGGTCATTGTGGAAAACGGGGGTGACATCTATCTTAAAGCTGCCGAACCGGTTATCATCGCCCTGAACGCCGGTACCGCCAGGCTGTCCAATCGGCTCGGCTTTTCACTACAGGCGGACGATACCCCCATATCAATATGCTCCTCTTCGGGACAAATGGGGCACTCGAATAGTCTGGGTAAGTGCGACCTTGCTACGGTAGTGGCCAAGGATGCCGCACTTGCAGACGCGGCCGCTACTCAGGCGGCCAACCTCGTCAATTCCGAAGAGGACGTCAATCCCGCTCTTGAGCACATAGCTGCCATTCAAGGTATTGACGGTGTGGTGATTGTAAAGAACGACAGGGTAGGACTCGCCGGGAAACTGCCGCCTCTAATTAAGATACAATGATAAGTTCTTAGTCGGATTTCCAGCCGATCTTTTTCAGCATAACAGGTATCTCCGGATTGGACATGAACATCTTCCAGCACAGCCCCGTGCGGTAATTTTCTATCATACAGATAATAGGCCCCTGATCGATGGCAAGGTAGCTCTCGGCGAACCAGTTTTTATCCAGATTGAACGCATCGCGAAACCCGAATTCCCCCCATAACTTATCACCTAATTCGTAGTAAAAATGTTTCAATGTGGCAATCGATTCTTCGGGCACATAAGGCATAGCACTAAGAGCGGCACTTGGCGTGATAGTGCCATTGTCCCGCCGCGGCTCATGGGCCCTGTAGCCGCCGGGTGTGTCGCTGGCAGTCAGACCCCAGACGAGATTACTGTAGCCTTTATGATTGTCGGGGTTTTCAATGCAATATGCCCGGTTGATAAGTGAAATGTTTCGGCTGTTCTCGAAGTAGTTGCAATACTTATCTCTTTTTCCGCGAGGGTCGAACCCGATAAACGTATAATGAGTAAAGAACAGCGGCCCTCCTTTAGGCCATCCCACCCATTGTTTATACCCGTAATAGCTGTTGCCGTTGACGTATTCGTCTGGAGGCTCGCCGCACCAGCCCTCATAATAGCAGTCTGCCGGTATCGGATGGCTCGGCGAGGCTATAGCCAATAAATACACAATCATACACTCATTAAAATGCCCGCCGATTTTGTGGTTCTTTTTCCAGCTATATTTAGGCGACCAGTGCCAGTAGAGTTGTTTGTTGCCGGATTCTTTTAAATACCAATCCCACTCGACTTCATGCCAAAGCCGGGTAATACGCTCCCTGAGCTCTTTTTCTATTTTGTCGTCACCGTTAAAATATTGCCGTACTGTCAGCATCCCTTCAACCAGATACGCCGTTTCCACCAGGTCTCCACCATCATCGTATCTGGAAAACGGTCTTGTCTTTCCGGTTCTGCCGTTTAGCCAGTGTGACCACGCGCCGTGGTAGCGGTTTGCCTTCTCCTGTAAAAAGCGCACCATTGTAAGCAGTCTCTCTGCCGCTTCTTCCCTGCCGATTAATCCGCGTTGGGCGCCGACCATAATCGCCATCATCCCGAACCCTGTCCCGCCGCTTGTGCACGTGTCCCTGCTTCCTTTGCGTTCACGAGACAAGCCGCTTACAGGATGACCGTAATCCCAGAAATAACGGATTGTCGCCTCCTGAACAGAAGTGAGCAATTCCTCCTCGGTCATCGCTTCTGACTTAACTATTGCTTCTTTGGAAGCTGCTGATTCGCTGCCGTCCGCTAATACCGATTTAATCTGATAACGGCGCCACTGATTATTTTTCCCCAAAAAATCACTATAAACGGCTGGTTTGTGCAGTTCGGTATTCAGTTTTAACCAGACTGAGCGCCGA
>CAZWME010000352.1:0-5866 GCA_964634515.1 uncultured Pirellulales bacterium
TAGCACCAACGCCGGTAGCCCGTGGACAGGTGAAGCATGGAGCTTTACGACGGCCGCATACCCCGTTATCGATGATATGGAGAACTACAATGACCTTGATCCGGCTGAAGCCCAGAGCAACAACATCTTTTACGCTTGGGTAGATGGCTTTGACAATCCGGCAGCAAACGGCTCTGTCGTTGGTAATGAATTTCCACCTTATGCCGAGCAGAATATCGTGCACGGTGGCAACCAGTCGATGCCTTATTTCTACGACAACGCTGTCGGAAATTCTGAGGCAACTTTGACGTTGACTTCTAATCGTGACTGGACCGGCAATGGTATGACCAAACTTACGCTTTACTTCAAAGGCGATCCCGCTAATGCTCCTGAGCAGATGTTCGTTGCTCTAAACGGCACCGCTGTGGTTAACAATGATGATCCTGAGGCAGCTACAGTGGCCATCTGGACGGAATGGACTATCGATCTGCAGGCATTTTTCGACCAGGGCGTTGACCTTACAAATGTCGATACGATTACTATTGGTTTCGGTAATAAAGCCAATCCGCAGGCCGGTGGCTCAGGTACGGTATTGTTTGATGATATTATTCTGCAATAACCGGCTACAGTAGGCTAAGATTTGGCTGGCAGTTGATTTTGCAACATTGAATTTGCAGATTAGTATCAATTCGGGGCTTATACTGATTGATTCGGTATAAGCCCCTTTTAAGATTTTCATCATTATTTTGAGATTCCCTTTTTTAATGGGAAAGTAACTTTTTTGCTATTGTTAATATTTATTAGGCTTGTCTCTGCGCATACCGGCAACTATTGATTGTTGTAGTATTCCTGATGGGTGCTATTCATGTAGTTTTACAATATGAGAAGGATTTAACTCGTAGAGTACAAAGCTGAAAAACATTATTTGTGCTTCAAATGAAAATATTACATTTAAATTTACAATCTATATTTAGTTTTAGGAGGACTATTATGTGGAGAAAATTAATTTATGTAGTTCATTTTGTTTTAGTGCTGGGCATAATTGGTCAGGCTAATGGTGCTGAAGGCTTGTTCGGGGAGTATTATCACGGCTCTGCAGACGATCCTTGGCGGGAGTTCATAATGGAGCGCATAGACCCTACTGTAAATTTTAACTGGAGTGGCTCGCCGGCTCCGTCGATGAACGCAGACGGTTTCGCAGTACGCTGGACGGGCATGATAGAAGTGCCGGCTTCCACGACCTACACTTTCCACACCCAATCTGACGACGGCATACGCTTATGGGTCAATGGCCAACAGATTATTGATAACTGGACCGACCATGGGGATACGCATGACAGTGGTGACATTGCTCTGTCAGCCGGACAGCAGTATGAAATTATTCTGGAGTACTATGAGAACGGCGGCGGTGCTATATGCCAGCTTTCCTGGCAGTCACCGACTATGGCCCGGCAAATTATCCCAAGCCGGTATCTGTTTGCCGAAAGGCCGTTCCCACATAGTCCCCAACCGGTCGATGGTGCCGTACTTCGGGATACGTTCGTGAGCCTTGCCTGGGGAGCGGGAGATTATGCGGCTTCGCATGATGTGTACCTGGGTGAGAATTATGACGATGTTGCTGACGGCACCGGCGATACATTCAGGGGCAACCAGGTTGAGACGTCTTTCGCTGTTGGTTTTCCGGGATTTCCTTATCCGGATGGCGTTGTTCCGGGAACGACCTACTATTGGAGGATTGATGATGTTGAGGCCGATGGCAATACGATTTATAAAGGCCTGGTCTGGAGCTTTTCGATTGCCCCCAGGAATGCCTTTAGCCCGGACCCTGCTGATGGCAGCGAGTTCGTGGACCCGAATGTAGCCCTAAGCTGGGAGCTTGGTTTCGGCGCGATATTGCACTATTTTTACTTCGGTGAAGATTATGATGTTGTCAGCAATGCTGCCGGGGGTATGCCTTGGGGAGCTTCGACCTATAGCCCCGGTACGCTGGATTTAGGAAAGATTTACTACTGGCGGGTCGACGCATTCCATGGAGTCGAAACAATTAAAGGTGAAGTTTGGGCCTTTTCAACTTCGGGCACCATCGGAAGCCCGATGCCTTATCATGGTGCTGTTGATGTAACGCAGGTACTGTCCCTCACGTGGGCGGCAAGTGACAGTGCCGCTTCGCACCAGGTCTATTTCGGTACGGATAAAGATGCTGTGCAAAACGCCGATACAGGCTCGCCCGAATATAAAGGCAGCAAAATTCTTGGCTCTGAGAGTCATGACCCTGGTAAGCTCCAGTGGAATACCGATTACTACTGGCGTGTTGATGAAGTTGAAGCCGGCGGTTCGACACAGAAGGGCATGACCTGGAGCTTCACAACTGCCGACTTCCTGGTTGTGGACGATTTTGAAAGCTACAATGACCTCGATCCTGCCGACCCGGCCAGCAACAGGATATTTAATGTCTGGTTGGATGGATACGGCGACCAGACAAACGGCGCTCTCGTTGGTCACGATATTCCTCCTTTTGCCGAGCAGGTTATCGTTCACGGTGGAAATCAATCAATGCCGATGTCCTACGACAACATTTTCGGGAGTTCTGAGGCGACTTTGACATTGACTTATCCGCGTGACTGGACTGAAAAAGGTGTTGAAACTTTGACGATTTGGTTCAGAGGTGAAGAGGCTAATGCTGCTGAGACACTGTATGTTGTTCTAAATGGCAGCGCAACCGTTAATCATGATAATCCTGATGCGGCAAAGATAGCTTCTTGGACTAAATGGGACATCGATCTCCAGACGTTCGGTGTGAACCTTACAAACGTCAATACGATTACTCTCGGTCTCAGATCGGTTACCGGAGGATCTGGTATGATGTACTTCGACGATATCTGCTTGTATCCACCCGCACCTTAAAAAACGGGATTTGAATGTTAAGTACAACTATGAAGTAGGTTTGCGTTAATTCGGGGCTTATACTGATTTGTTTTGGTATAAGCCCCTTTTAATTGATACTTGATTGGGCTGTAATTGGAGTAGTGAAACTGATTATCTAAAATTTTATGGTTAATCACGTGAGGATTTTCCTTGACGGGAAAGTGGTTGCTTTGGTATAAATGATATTAATGAAGCTTGTACCTGCGCAGCCGCGCTTCCTGTGGCGTTGAGTTCATCCGGCGGGTGTAATTTCTGTCGTTTTATCGAGGAGTAGTTGGCTGCGTATTACCTGAAATATTGAGTTTTATGTGTGGACTTTTTGCTTCGTGGTTAGCAAAGTTTTTTAACTTTCTAATTAAAGGCCCATTTCTGGCTTTCTAAGGTAGGAGGTAGCGGTAGGCCATAGAAAATTTTCGTTATAAAAGTAAGAACTTGTACTCTTATCGAAAACAATGATTGTTTTGGTATGTGGCCAAAACATAATTCGTACTTATTTTAATCCTTTTTGGAGGAGGCGGTAAAATGAGATACTTAAAACACGTGGTAGTGATTCTTCTGATTGCAGGGATGTCCTCAGTTGCATCGGCGGATATTTTCAGTGAGGATTTTGAGTCCTATGCGGATGGAAGTGCATTGCATGGCCAGGGAGGCTGGAAGGGCTGGAACAACACTCCGGGTGCCGGCGCACCGGTATCGAGTTCGTATGCTTACAGCGGCTCAAATTCGGTCGAGGTCGTCGGTAGCGCCGATTTGGTACATGAGTTTGACCAGGCCGGAGGTATGTGGGAACTCTCGATAATGCAGTATATCCCCGGAGGAACCACGGGTGAAAGCTGGTTTATCTTGCTGAACACATACAGCGACAATGGCGCACAGGACTGGTCCGTACAGTTGGATTTTCACCTCGGAACAGGAACAATCACTTCACAATACCAGGGCGGTACATTAGCGAACATAGTGTACGACAAGTGGGTTGAAATTAAATGCGTTATCGATTTGGACAATAACACGGTCGACGAGTACTACAACGGCGAATTGATTTCCACCCACCAGTGGGACGATAGTAACAATGACACACTTGGCTGTATTGACCTCTACGGAAACGGGGCTTCCTCGATCTATTACGACGATCTTATCATATTGCCCCCAACTGTCTCTTATAGTCCGGTCCCTTCTGACGGTGCTGTTCATTCGGACACATGGGCAAATCTGAGCTGGTCCCCGGGTGGCTTTGCTGTTTCACACGATGTGTATTTTGGAGATAATTTTGACGAGGTTAACAACGCTGCTGCAGAGGCTTTCCTTGGCAATCAGCCGTTGAACTACTTCGTCGTTGGCTTTCCGGGATTTCCTTTTCCGAACGGCCTTGTTCCAGGCACGACTTACTACTGGCGAATCGATGAGGTCAATGATCTGCATCAGGACAGTCCGTGGATAGGTGATGTCTGGAGTTTTCTGGTTCCACCATGGACTGCCTATGCTCCAGTCCCGGCTGACGGCGCAAAGTTCGTGGATGTCGATGCAGACCTTAGCTGGGCGGCAGGTTTCGGTACGAAACTGCACCATGTATATTTCGGTGACAACTTCGACGATGTGAATAATGCCGCCGGCGCTCTTCCACAGGCGGATGCAACCTACACCCTCGATACTCTCGAATTAGGAAAGACTTACTATTGGCGTGTCGATGAGTTTGATGCTGTCAATACGTATAAAGGCGATGTCTGGAGCTTTACGACAGCAGGTGCCGGCGGAGGCCTGCGAGCGAATTACTACACGGGCATGAATTTCAACAACCTTGTGCTGACCCGGATAGACCCTCAAATCGACTTTAACTGGGGTGACCCGGGCGGACCTGATACGGCAGTTGGCGACGATAATTTCTCGGCCAGATGGATCGGCGAAGTGGAAGCGGTATTCACCGAGACATACACCTTCTATACCAACAGCGATGACGGTGTACGACTGTGGGTTGATGGCCAACAGATCATTAACAACTGGACCGACCATTCCAACACAGAGAACAGAGGGTCGATTGACCTGGTCGCAGGTAATACGTACAGCCTTGTTATGGAGTATTATGAGAACGGCGGCGGCGCGGTTGCACAACTAAGCTGGGAAAGTCCCCGAACTCCCAAGCAGATCATTCCACAGGCCGCATTGTCACTGCCTGTAAAAGCAAGCCGGGCGAATCCATCTAATGGTGCTGTGGATGTAAGGCAGACATCGATTCTTAGCTGGTCTCACGGAGAAGCAGCAGCTTCGCACGATGTCTATTTCGGTACCGACGAAGATGCTGTCAAAAACGCCGATACCGGCTCGCCTGAATACAAGGGCAGCAGACAGCTCGGCTCTGAGAGCTTTGCACCCGGAAAACTCGAGTGGAATACCACCTACTACTGGCGTGTCGATGAAGTCAATAACGCCAATTCCGATAGTCCGTGGGTTGGTAACGTCTGGGCCTTCACGACCGCTGACTTCCTTATTGTGGACGATTTTGAACTTTATAATGATCTTAATCCGGACGACCCAGCGAGCAACAGAATATTTAATGCCTGGGTGGACGGATACAATGACACGACAAACGGTTCCACCGTTGGTCATTTGGATCCACCATTTGCCGAGCAGACTATCGTTCACAGCGGCAACCAGTCAATGCCGTTTTCCTATGATAATGCTGTTGGCAAATCCGACGCTACTTCTGTCTTGACGTACCCGCGTGACTGGACGGAAAAAGGTGTAGATACGCTGGCAATCTGGTACATTGGCGATGTGGCAAATGCTGCTGAGACGATGTACGTTATTCTAAACGGCACCAGCGGAGTAGATAACCCTGATGCTAATGCGGCACAAGCGGGAGACTGGACCGAATGGAATATCGACCTGCAGGCCTTCGGTATCAACCTTACCAACGTCAATACGATTACTCTCGGTCTCAGATCGGTTACCGGAGGATCTGGTATGA
>CAZWME010000353.1:0-5829 GCA_964634515.1 uncultured Pirellulales bacterium
GAGGCCGCGTAGGATTACGTCGGCCTTTTTGCCAGCGGCGTATTCGACTGTCAGGCCTTCGAAACTTTCCACCGAGATGCCAGTAATATTTCTTTCGCGGATCAGCTCATCTATCATTTCGACCCGCTCTTCAGGGGTAAAGAGCTGATTTTTGATCGGACTTCTTCCGACTGCGATGATAAGCTCGTCAAAGAGTTTCATGCCTCGTTCTATAACGTCCAGATGCCCGTTCGTTATCGGGTCGAACGAGCCGGGGAAAATAGCCCTTACACATTTTTTAGTCATTATTTTATCCAAGGTTGACAATTGAGTTTTGACTTATCAGCAACGCAGGATAGCACAGATGGAGGAAATAATCAATGCTGATTTATGTGATTTTTTTGGATTCCTATTTGTCAGAGTCTTTTAGCCATCGGTCCAGCCAGGTTATAACAGTTTCGTGCCAGAGAATGGAATTGTTAGGCTTTAGGACCCAGTGGTTTTCGTCGGGGAAGTATAGCAGCTTGCTGGGGATTCCGAGGCGCTGCAGAGCGTTGAAGGTACCGAGTCCCTGTGTATCGGCCACCCGATAGTCGAGTGCGCCGTGGATGACGAGCATTGGAGTTTTCCAGTTTTTTACGAAGTTTACCGGGTTGTGCTTTTCATAGCCGTCGGGGTTGTCCCAGGGTGTGCCCATGTGGTCCCACTCGGGGAACCAGAGCTCTTCGGTGTCGTAATATGCCATTCGTTCGTCAATGTTGCCGTCGTGGTTGACCATACAGCGGAAACGGTCGGGCCAATTGCCTGATATCCAGTTAATCATAAAACCGCCGAAAGAGGCTCCGAGGGCGCCGACTTTGTCGGAATCCATCCAAGAGTAACGTTTTAAGGCGGCGGCGAGACCTTTTTGCAAGTCATCCAAAGGTTTACCGCCCCAGTCGCCCCGGATCGAATCGGTGAATGCCTGTCCGTATCCGGTAGAGCCGTGGAAATCGACCATAACGGCAGCGTAGCCGGCTCCGGCGTAGGTCTGGGGATTCCAGCGGTAATGAAAGCTGTTGCCGAACGAGCCCTGCGGACCACCGTGAATGAGAAATGCCACGGGGTATTTTTTCGCAGGATTGAAATCGACGGGTTTGACTACATAGCAATAAACCGTCTGTCCGTTCCATCCGGCGAAAGTAAACTGCTCATAGTCGCCCATGCGGGCGGCGGCGATTTTTTCATCGTTGATATTGGTGATTTTTCGGATATTACGGCCGTCAGGTTCAACCGAATACAATTCAACCGGACTGCGAAGGTTACTCATACCGTAAATAATTCTACGGGCCGCTATTGCGGGCGAACCGATGCGTCCTTCCTTGACAATAGTGCGAACGGCGCCGGTTTTTACATTGACGGCGAACAGAGATTTTTGTCCTACATTTGTTGCTGTTGTGTATATTGTTTTGCCGTCTGTAGAGAAGCATATCGAGGATGGGCTACGGTCGAAGCTTTCGGTGAGGACACGCTTCTCGCCGTCAGGCCAGGAAAGCAGAACAATTCTAAAACGGTCGGACTCATAGCCCGGCCTGGTCATAGCCAGGTAAGCGAGGGTTCGTCCGTCGGGAGAGAAAACCGGATTTGTGTCCCATGCCTTGTTGTCTTTAGTCAAACATTTCAGCGGCTTAGAACCATCAACAGGTATCCAGTAAAGATTGAAGTCGGTCGACCAAGGCTCGGAGCTTCCGGCATCCCGAGCAGAAAAAACAAGTCCCTCACCGTCGGGAGTGAAAGTGATTTCCTCCGGTCCGCCGAAGGGTTTGGAAGGAGTATCGGCATCCATAGCCCACATCAGGTCAACCGCATCGCCGCCGGTAAGCGGCATGACAAACAGATGTGAGCGCCGTCCGTCTTTCCATGTGTCCCAGTGGCGGACAAAAATCTGTTCGTAAATTCGTCCACTTGTTTTTCTCTGTTCGATTTTATCGAGCCTGTCTTTTGTGTCTGCTATCGTTTTGCAATCGGGGAAAACTTCCATAGTAAAGGCGATGTGCCGGCCATCGGGCGAGACGAGCAGATTTGCGACGTCAAGGGACAGGTCCGTAACCTGTTGGGCTTCTCCTCCGTCAACGCGAATACGCCAGACCTGTGAGGACTCCGAGCGTGTGGAAATAAACCAGACGGACCTGCCGTCCGGGGCCCAGCGGGGATTAAAGTCGGCCTCGGGATGAGAGGTCAAACGTCGAAGGTCAGTTCCATCGGTATCAATCAGCCAGAGGTCGGTTCGTCCCTTGTCGGCTTTGAGGTCGGTCTTTCTTAATGTAAAGACAATCAATTTTCCGTCGGGCGAAACCTGCGGGTCGGAGATACGGTCCATCGCGAGCATATCGTGAATGGAAAACGGATGAGTGTCGGAAGATGCCGCACGGCAGTCACCAAGCGGAATCCCGACAATAGAGCAGGCACTAACAAATACAAGAAAAAACAAGAACGAAGATTTCAGGCGCATAATTTTTTCCTTTCTTATTTTACTATTACACATTTGTTTCTTTTATAAGTGTAATGGGGATATCGAGCCAGAAAGTTGAGCCTTTTTCAAGCTCGCTTTGAAGACCAATACTGCCGGCAAGCATAGCGGCCAGTTCGGTACTGATGGTAAGGCCCAGACCGGTACCGGTCGATTCGCGTGTTATAGAGCCGTCAACCTGTCTAAATTTTTCAAAAATCTTTTCCCTGTCGGATTCGGCAATGCCGCAACCGGTATCGCTTACCGCAATCCGAACCATTCTTTCAACCGCCAGTTCTTCAGTCTCCCATTTCGCGACGTAGGGCGGACTGCTCAACGGGGCGCCTGCACGGATTTCAATTGTGCCCCGCTGTGGTGTAAACTTCACGGCATTACTTAAGAAGTTATATAGTATCTGGCGGACCTTTCCGGTGTCCGTCAAAAGAAGGGGCATATCAGAATCAACCTTCAGTTTGATTTTGATTTTCTTTTTCTCGGACATCAGCGAGAAAGACGAAATCAGCTCCCGGCTTAACTGCTGGATGGAGGTTTTTTCTATGTGCAGCTCCATTTTTCCGGCCTGTGTTTTCGCCAGGTCGAGCAAGTCGTTAATCATATTCAAAAGGCTGTTTCCGCTGGAAATAATATTTTCCGCATACTTTTGCGCCTTGTCCTTTTTTAATCCGCCGTCGGCGGACGGTTTTTCCCTGAGAACCTGAGCGAAGCCAAGGATAGCATTCAAAGGGGTTCTGAATTCATGCGATATATTTGCCAGGAATTCGCCCTTTACCTTGTTGGCTTTGAACAGTTCAATATTTCTTTCCGAAAGCTCAGCAATTTTCGCATCGAGCTGTTTGTTTGCCTGTCGGAGTTTTTCCTGTGCGGCCTGGAGGCCGTCGAGCATGTTGTTGAAGGCATTCGCCAGCTTTTCGTATTCGTCGCCGGTTTTAATAGTACTTCTGATATCGAGATTTCCTTCTGCGACATTGTTCGCGATAGCTCTTAGCTGGCGGATGGGCCTTAGGATGACACGCTGAGTAATCCAGTAGAAGATAACAATGGCGCCGATGCCGCCGATGAGGCCGGCAACTATAACCCATATTTTGTTCATAAGGATTGTTTTGCTGATTTCGCTTCCGATACCTCTTAGAGAAATAAGTACCGTCCCTATCTGTTCATTCAACGAAAATGGACTTGCGGATCCCTGGGGATTGTGGCAGGTTCTACAGTTGTCGGTCGCCCTGAAAATCCGCACATAAGTGGCTCGAAGCATACCGGTCTCTTTGTTTAGCAGGATTTTATCGTTCTGGGTGGGATTATCTTTTAGAGATTCAATCGTCTGGCTGATTTTCTCGGTCAATTCAACAGAAGCAGCATTATTTTCATCGCCATCGGGCTGCGCAGGTGCGGGAGTGAAGCGAATCCAGCGTATGTCTGGGTCATTCACATCGGCGAGAAGTCCAAGGCTGTTGAGGGGAAGTGTGGTCTGGCCGGTGTTTTTGAGCTGGAAGTGCCGGTCGAGGAGTGTCTGCGACCTTGCCCTGCCGGTATCGAGCAGGTCTTTTTTGATGAGCTGACCCATCCAGATATAGGGCAGAAGAAGAGCAATTGTCAGAATAAATATCACAGCGGCTCCAAAGGTGATTCTGCACTTTTTCGCCAATGAGATCGGTGACAGGCGCAAAAGCCTCAAAAGCTTCTGCCAGATGTGTTTTATATAAACCCGGACGATTAAAATTCGCTTCCGGAAAGCATTAGTTGTTTTCATCTGTTAAACCAACTACTGTCCCGTTATAAGTTGAATAATATATTCCTTAACGAAATTTATATTCTGAAGATGCATTCGTCTCCAGATGTAATTTTTTATCCACAAAACCACCGCAACGGTCAAGATATTTTTCACTTTTTTAGTGATTTGAATCTCAGATTCCAACACAGCCAACAGAGCTACTCATCGTTTTCTTGCCCGTGTATGTGCGAATGCCTTTGCGTGCGCAGGTTCAGCTCGTCAAGCTGTTTTTGGTCCACTTCGCCGGGAGCATCGGTTAAAAGGCACTGGCCCCGCTGTGTCTTCGGAAAGGCGATAACATCTCTGATATTTTCCGTACCGGTCAGGAGCATAACGAGCCTGTCGAGTCCGAAGGCTATACCGCCGTGCGGAGGTGCGCCGTAATCCAAGGCCTTCAAAAAGAAGCCGAACTGCTGCTGCGACTGCTCCCTCGATATATTGAGCAGGTCAAAGACCTTCTGCTGAGTATCCGGGTTGTGGATACGAACACTTCCGCCACCGATTTCTGAGCCGTTGACAACGATGTCATATGCCTGCGAACAGATGTTGGCAGGGTCGGTCTCAAGTTTGCCCAGGTCTTCTTCGATTGGAGAAGTGAACGGGTGGTGCAGAGAGTCATAGCGTTTCTGCTCTTCGTTCCACTCGAACAGCGGAAAGTCCACTACCCACACAAACTCAAAGCTCGCCGGGTCGTAAAGCTCCAGGTCGCGGGCAAGTTTGCATCGCAGGGGGCCGAGGGCCTTGTTGGCGGCGGCTTCGGTATCGGCGACAAACAAGAGTAAATCGCCTTCTTTGGCGCCGAACAACTCGATTATCTGCTGCTGAGCTTCAGGGCTGAAGAACTTCGCAGAGCCGCCGAGCAGTGAGAGCTTGCCGTTTTCCGATTTAACTTTCGTCCAGGCCAGCCCTTTTGCGCCGTAGTCGGCAACGAAGGCGGTCAGAGTTTTTTCGATATCGCTTCTGGAATATTTTTCTCCGCCGGGGGCGCAAAGACCTTTTACTATGCCGCCTTTTTCAACCACGGATGTGAATACCTTGAACGAGCTTTGTTTTGCGAGGTCGGAAATGTCTTTGAGCTTCATATCGAAACGCAGGTCGGGCCTGTCGGTGCCGTAGTCGGCCATTGATTCTTTATAAGTAATCCGGCGAATCGGCAGAGGCACATCGATATCAAGTATCTGTTTCCATATATGGGCAACGAGGTTCGAGTGGGTTTCGATGACATCGTCACTATCGACGAAGCTCATCTCGACATCGATTTGTGTGAATTCAGCCTGCCTGTCGGCGCGGGGATCTTCATCGCGGAAGCAGCGGACTATCTGGAAATATTTGTCAACGCTGCTGATCATCAGAATCTGCTTGAAGAGCTGGGGCGACTGGGGCAGTGCGTAGAAGCAATTCGGATTGAGCCTGCTGGGTACGAGGAAATCTCTTGCGCCTTCGGGGGTGCTCTTGGCGAGCATTGGGGTTTCAATTTCCCAGAAACCCATCTTGTCATAATATTCGCGCACGGCCATTGTGACCCGATGGCGGGTTTGCAGCTTCGTTCGCATTTCCGGGCGGCGCAGGTCGA
>CAZWME010000354.1:0-5826 GCA_964634515.1 uncultured Pirellulales bacterium
GTTCCCAAGACTGTTGGCGGGCTGAAGGAGTATAAACGAAAGGTCTCTTCCCTGACCCTGCGCGTTAAGTACTTGCAGCTTGCCGGATGATAGCTGGTTAAGAAGGTTGCTAAATTCGAGATGCTCTCGCACCTGCACTACATTTTTAGTGTAGGTTCTCCAGAACAGAAAGATTGCGGCCGCAAAAATCACCGCTAAAACAACCAAAATAATCGTCAGATTTTCCTTCGTCCATTTAGGCAGATTACCCAGCCATTCGGCCAATTCATTAGTTTTTAGTTCGTGCCGGTGCTCAGATTTCATTTCATTCCTCGTATTTTATTCTAAATACCTTGTTTCTCAATTATGAATTTAATCCAGGATTATAGCAACATCTCTTTTACCTTGCAATAGAGCCGTTTATCGGTTAAATTTTTACTGATAGTTAGTCGAAAGGATATAGATGTTCGAAATAAAGGTAAAGGGCAAAAAGCAAATCTTTCTATTTTTCACTTTTTGCATTTCACTGACTCTCGAAGCCGCGATCCTGCAAAGCACGGCCCAAGCCGGTCAAGGAAAGACTTTGGAGGGCATCTGGGACCCGGCGAAATATATCGGCCTTGATGAGATTAAGCCCGGGATGCAGGCTTATTGTCTGACAGAATATGGGGTTGCCGGTATCGAAAAGTTCGGCATGGAAATTGTGGATGTCGTTCGCGACTTTGACCCCGGTTTGGATATAATTTTGGTCAATGGTACCGACGAGCGTTTTATCCACACCGGTCCTGTGGCCGGGTGCAGCGGCTCACCGGTCTATATTAACGGCAGATTGGCCGGGGCGCTGGCTTATGCGTGGACTTATGCCAAGGACCCGCTCTACGGCGTAACCCCAATCGCGGAAATGCTCAAGGTAGGCCTGGGAGAACAAACCGCCGGTTCCAACCAAAGTGCCGGGCAAGGATGGTCGGTATTCGATTTTTCAAAGCCTATTAACCTGACCGAAGTTAATAGGCAATTTAGAAACGAGCTGATAAAGAGAAGTCGTAATCTTAGCAGCGCCACCCCGTTGCCGTGTCCTCTGGTCACCTCCGGCCTGACAAGTGGGGTGCGTGAACAACTGGATGAACTGTTTAAACCCTTCGGGATGATGGTTGTCGCAGGCGGTGGAAGCGGAAGCAGCACCGATGTATCGGATGAAAAGGTGCAATTAGTCCCCGGGTCCTGTCTTATTGTGCCATTGGTAAGTGGTGATATAAATCTGGCTGTTTCAGGAACGGTAACCGAAGTCAGGGATGATAAGGTTTACGGCTTCGGGCACAGCTATCTCGGTTACGGCCCCGTGGATTTGCCCATGGCTGTGGGCAAAGTACACACAATAGTATCAACTATTTATCGTTCTTTTAAATTGACCAGCATACTGGAAGACGTCGGTGCTTTGACAATGGATGAATCGATGGCGGTCTTCGGGAGGATTGGCGCAAAGGCAAAAACGATACCATTGACGATACGAATAGACCGTTACAATGACACCGAGAAACGCCTGTACAACTGCCGGGTTGCTAATAATAGAATGCTTACTCCAATGCTGCTTCAGTCTGCCCTGGCCGGGGCGGCTTTTCAGCTCGGAGATTTTCCGCCGGACCACATGGTTGAATATAAAGTTGCTATCGATTTAGAGAATGACAAATCGATTAGATTTCAAAACGTCTCAACGGCCCGGGGAGTGAATGACTTGATAATCGAAAGTGCCGGCTCGGTTGCGATGCTTATGAGCAACCCCTATGAGGAAATTGATATACAATCAATCGATTATGATATTCGCATAGTCCCCAGGAGCATAATCTCACATATATGGTCCCTGGATTTATCTGATTCGAAGTTCAAGGCAGGTGAAAACATCGACATGGAAGTTGTCGTAGAATCTGTCCTGGCGGGAAAGAAAAAATATAAGTGCAGCCTGGAAATACCCGAAGATTTGGCGCCCGGCAAATATGACCTTACGGTATGCGGGTCAACGAATTACGAGCGGTTTCTTGTGAAATCCGTACCTTATAAATTTATCGCTCAAAATGCGTCCGCGTTGATTGAGGCGCTAAATTATTCTTTAAGTGTTGATAGAGACAAGCTGTATTTTATTTTGTCTCTGCCGCCCGGGGGTATTGCCCTCGAACAGGCTGAGCTGCCCGACCTGCCAGCGACCAGGGTTCTGGTCCTGCAGAATGCGAAAAGGACGCTGCAAGTCCGGCCGTATCAGCATTGGATTGAGAAAAGCTTAAAAACCGATACCGTGATTATCGACAAAAAAGCTTTGAAGATAACGGTAGAAAAATAGAATTAAAACTGACAATGTAAAAAATGTCATCTTTGTATGTTGTTTTTTAATCTTCCACTTTGTTAATTTGAGGTGTTGTTATGAGAAACAAATTCGGCGCTAGTTGCATATTAATCTTTACAGCTTTGCTCTGTATGATTTCGGGTTCGGATTGTTTGGCGGTCAGCAGTAAGATTACTCGTCATGCAAGCAGTGCGGATTTACTAAAAGGCAAGGCCGAAAAGCTCGTGATCGGCTCGCGGGGAACCATTCAGCTCGGGCGCGCTGCCGAAACGCCGGTCGAGGAATTCGAGGACTTCGACGACGTTTGGTCGATAAACAGCATTGTTGTCAGCGGGGGAGCCGTCTATTTCGGCACAAGCCCCAACGGAGGCATCTATAAATTCAGCCTTAACAAACTTTCAAAAATTTATCCGTTGGATGAAGACAACAACCCGGCCGAGAACAAATCAAACGCCAAAGATAAGACCAACGGCAAAAAAGTCGAAGCCGAGGAACATCTGTCGAACGAGCATATTTTCGCCTTGGCAACCGACTTATCCGGCAGACTTTTAGCCGGTATGAGCGGGAAAAACTGCAGACTTTGCAGGTTCGAAGCGGAAAAGATGGAAACTATTTATGAGCCGAACGACGCCAAATATATCTTCGCAATAGCTGCCGACGACAGCGGGAATATCTATTTAGGGACCGGGCCAGCAGGTAAAGTTTACCAGCTCGATTCCCGAGGCAAAAAAGCTCAGCTTATTTACGATAGTCTCGACAAAAATATACTTTCACTCGCAATCGGAAAAGACGGCTATATCTACGCCGGAAGTGACAGCAGAGGGCTTGTCTATAAGATAGATCCGAGCAGCAAGGAAGCAACTGTTTTATACGACAGCGAACAGCCTGAGATTACAGCACTATTGCTTACGAATAATTCCGAAGAAAGCAGCCTGTACGCGGCGGCAACCTCAGCCAAGATTGTTCAGACCCAAACACAATTTGCAGCCCAGAGGCCTTCCACCGGCCGGCCTGATGCCAACACTGCAAAAAGCAAAAGCACCGGCTCCAGCGAGGGTGGAAAAAAACTTAAAATCGCAAATACAAAAAAGCCCGGCGATGGTAAATCGGGACAGGGACAACCGCCGGTCAGAAAAGGAACAAAACCCGACAAAGCCAGTCACATATACAAAATAACCAAAGACGGTTTCGTGAATGATATATTCAGTGAAGCGGCGGTCTTCTTCTGCCTGGCCCGGGAAAACGGAAAGCTGCTTGTCGGAAGCGGAAACAACGCACAGCTTTTCAGCATTGACCCGGCCATGGAGCAGGAAGCGGTTATTTATGAAGATGAGCAGGCAACACAGGTAACTGCGATAGCCGCCGCCGATGATGATGTGTATCTCGGAACATCAAATCCCGCCAAGTTGATAAAGCTGGGAACAGGCTTCGCTTCAGAGGGAACTTATACCTCCGACCTCGTCGATGCCGGTCAGCCGGCAAAGTGGGGCAAGCTCCAGCTCGATGCGGATATTCCACGGGGATGCACGGTGAAGCTGGCCTGCCGGAGCGGAAACGTTAAGGATGTAAACGACCCGACTTTTTCACAGTGGTCCGAGTTTATCGAAGTTGATGAGCCAACACAGCTTGAATGTCCTTTAGGGCGATTCTGTCAATATAAACTCGTTTTGCAAAGTCTGGACGGCGATAACAGCCCGCTTATAAGGGAGATTGCCGTTGCCAGCACCGTGCCGAATCTGGCGCCGAAAGTTGATTCGGTAACTGTCGCACGAGTTGCAACGGCAGGTAAGACGGGTACTTTCAAAATCAGTTACATAACCAAAGACGACAACAGCGACAAGATGATTTACACAATAGATATGCGAAAGCTCGGCAGAACAAACTGGATTGAATTGAAAGAAAAGCTCGACAAAGCCAGCTATGATTGGGACGGAAAAACCGTCGAAGACGGTCGATATGAAATAAGAGTAACCGCAAGCGACGAAAGAAGCAACACCACCGCAACGAAATTGACCGGCAGCAGGATAAGCGACCCGATCGTAGTCGATAACACCGGGCCTGTCGTTAAGAACATAACCTCATCCGCTCTGAAAAACGACGGACAGTACCGAATCTTTGAGATTAAGGTTCAGGACGAACTAAGCGCGATTGGCAAGCTCGAATATACTATCGACAGCAACGATGACTGGATAGGCACCGTGCCGAACGATTTGGTTTATGACACTTTGGACGAAAATTTCACCATCAAAATAGATACCGAAGAAGATTTGCCGAAAGGCGACCACATACTGACAATCAAAGTCATCGATGCCCTCGGCAATACGACATATAAGACCGTCGATGTTAACATTGAATAGAGATTCGTGTTTTGTGCCTTGCCTGGTTCACTAACCACAGGGCGCCGGTAGCAAATTGTGCGATATATTGAATTTGAAAAAATCGCTGAGACGGTTGAATCGCTTTGTATATCAGCCGGTTATGAGCTTGGCGAAGATGTCTTAACCGCTCTTAAAGAAGCCTCGCAGAAAGAGTCCGACCCGGGCGCCGTAAAAATACTAAATCAGCTTATCGAAAACGCCCGCATTGCAAGCCAGGAAAGAATCCCGTTGTGCCAGGATACCGGACTGGCGGTCGTTTTTGTAGAGCAGGGTTCACAAACAGCTCTTACCCCCCCCGCCGACCGCAAGGAGGCCACTTTATTCGATGCAATAAACGCAGGTGTCGAGGCCGGCTTTCAAAAGGGCCTGCTGCGGAAAAGCGTTGTAGTCGAGCCCTTAAAAGAACGCAAAAATACAGGCTCAAATACGCCCGCTGTAATTCATCAGCAATATATACCGGGAAATAAGCTGAAGCTGACCGTTATGACCAAAGGCGGCGGGTGTGAGAACAAGAGCCAATTCAGAATGTTCAAACCGACCGCGGAAAAAGAAGAAATAATCGACTGGATTGTCGATGTCGTCCGCTCGTCAGGCGCCGATGCATGTCCGCCGTTCGTGGTCGGTGTTGGAATCGGCGGAGATTTTGAGCAGTGTTGCCTTTTGAGCAAAAAGGCGCTCTGCCGGGATCTGAAAGAAAGAAACAGCGATGAGTTTTATTCCGGCCTTGAATCAAATTTGCTTTCAAAAATAAATTCACTCGGCCTGGGTCCCCAGGGATTCGGCGGCGATACAACCGCTTTGGCTGTTATGGTCGAGACCGCCGCGTGCCATATTGCGTCACTTCCTGTAGCCGTGAATATCGAATGCCACAGCCACAGGCATAAAACAGCAATAATCTAACATCAATAATCACCTCTATCAAAGTCATTTTTACCTAAAGAAATAGGTTCGACAAGCTCACTACAAATTGGGTTTGATTGGGTTTGATTGGGTTTGAATTGGCTTTGTTTTTTGGGCCGTGCTCGTGTTTTCTTCATAAGCCCTTGTAAATACATAGCTTGCATCAATTTTGCCCCTTCCGATAAATTGGCTTAGGATTGGCTTTAATTGGCTTAAATTGGCTTTGAATTGGCT
>CAZWME010000355.1:0-5823 GCA_964634515.1 uncultured Pirellulales bacterium
AAGTCGATAAAAAAGAGACTGTAGCTTCTTTACAGAGTATTCTTCTATCCTGCTTTTCGGTTTTCATGGTTTCTGCTCCAATATAACGTAGTATCGTCTTCTTACAACCGACGCTGTATTCATCACGCCACATATCAATAGCAATCCGTTGACTTATATGATCTCTGGTTCGCACCCTATATATGCTTTTCTGCATTTTGCGATGTCGGCGGTTCGCACGTTCTACCGCGCTTGATGTTGCCGGAAGTAGCGAATCATCAAGAAAGATTAATGCCTTTTCGAGATTTGGTGTCCACAGTTTCCTAAGCGTATCTCTAAGCACTACAAAGCGTCTGATTCGGCGACTCAGCTTAGCAAGTTTCTCCAGGGCAGTGTCCATTAGGCAACGATGGTCGAACAAGCGATATACTTCATCCATAATTGCCCGCAAGATACGTAATTGGTCAAGCCCTCGCGTAATACGTTGAAGTATCTTCTTTTCCTTATTCGCTGCCTGAACCTCGCATTGTTCACTATCTGTACACACTGTCGTTTGCCTCGTGAGCTTTACCGAGGAGCCGTGTGCTGGAAATCTGCAAGCACGGTTCTGTGAGGGATGTTGATGTTCTTTCACATGGCAGAATATTGTGACACTCTTCAATCGAAAGAGAAGAGAAACAGGGAACACAAAGCATGCCTAAATGAGAGAACTATATTACGTCTACTCGACCATCATTATCTTTGGCTTGCTGGTAAGGTGGGTGAAATGCTACGGGGGGAAATTCCTTTTTCAACGCGTATGCCTGAAAGAGTAGTTCTACCTAAACGATCTCGCTGACAGAGGCCGCCAGAGTTCAGTAACAAATGTATGCACTGCCCAGGCATTTCCCAAATGACTCTGGTAACGAAACATATCAACTGCTATAGTAATATGATTATGTTGAATCCAAGAATACACAGCTACTCTGAAGTATCGTTGCATTCAAGCTTGTCCAGGATAGATATGAGAAAGGCACATTGATGAAAAAGGAATTACATAGCAGAAGAGAGTTTTTAACAACGACAGTGATGTCCATAGCGGTTACGGGTTTATCCGGGTGCTCGGAAGATTTGCAGGGTTTTGGGAGCAAAAGTAGTAAGCCTAACCTGCTGTTTATCATGACGGACCAACAGCGCTTTGATGCATTGAGTTATGCTGGCAATAACATCCTGAATACGCCGAATCTGGACCGGCTTGCACGAGAAGGCGCCTGGTTCGAAAACACCCATACACAGTGCGCTGTTTGCGTTCCAACCAGGGCTTCGATGCTTACAGGTCACACGGTGGCAAATACCAAAGTCATTTCAAACAGACAGGCCTATGTCCCGGAGGACACCGGCGTGATGCCGATGAAAACCTACGACGAAATTCTGTCGGAAAACGAGTACGAATGCGAGTATTATGGCAAGTGGCATACGCCGGTTTTCCGGGCGAGGGTCTATAACAATCCGGTAACGGCTGCGGGCATCCACAAAACCGAGCTGGGTCCCGGAAAAAAAGCCGCTTATCTCAAATACCTCGATCCGTTGTATCCCGACAGGGAGCTTAAAGAGGGGGAATTGAAAGATACGCTAACAGAGAGGCCCTATGTACCGGATCCGATCGACCGGCGTTTGGACCTGAAGAACAAAGGGCTGGAATCAGATATCAAAGTCGGACAATCGGACATTCACGGGATTACAACCATTCCCGCTGCGTATCACATTTCAGCTTTTGAAGCAGGTAAAACGATTCGAGCATTGGAAAGACTAAAGGATAAACCATTCAGCATTACCTGTTCGTTTCATCACCCGCACCCTCCTTATCTGGCTGCGGAAAAATATAACCATATGTATCCTCCGGAAAAAATGGTCCCTCCGGTTAGTATTGATGATGATATGGCGGACTCACCTTATCTGAAAGCTAAAAAAAGAACCGATGAAAAATATTCCGATCCGAAAATGATTCAGCATTTCATCTCGGAATACTACGCTCTGGTCAAAGAAGTTGACGACTGGGTCGGACAGATTTTAGACAAACTCGATGAACTTGGATTAACAGACAATACCATGGTTGTTTTTACCAGTGACCATGGTGAAATGCTGGGAAGCCACGGGATGAGGGGTAAATTCTGTTTCTATGAAGAATCGTCTCATGTCCCTATGATGATCCGGTTTCCCGGAAGAATTAAGCCGGGAACAAAAGTGAAGGCTCCGGTGTCCAACATGGATCTGTTCGCAACCATCCTTGACTATCTGGATATGCCTGCTCATCCCTCAGATGGCGGCAGTCTTCGTGGGCTGATTGAGGGTATCGTTAATGAAGATGATACGTATGTGGTTACGGAATGGCTTAGCGACCTGCAAGACAAGCCTTCTCACATGGTATTAAAAAGTGGCTGGAAGTTAATGCGGCCGGATCCCTCAGCTAAAAAAGTAAAAAAGGCCCTATACAATCTGAATGACGATCCCTATGAGGTAAAGAATTTACTGGCAGACGGCGCTGATTCAAAAGCATATGCCGTCAAGATGACCGAACTGGAAACCTGCTTCCAGGCCTGGACAACACGGACGAGCGCTAATAAACCGTAATGCACAGTCAAAATATACATTGATATGAATTAACCAAAGAAGTGACATGAAAATTACAAACAGTGCCCTGATCCTGACGCTTATTTGCTTCACCCTCCTGCAGACAGCATTCGCGGAACTGAAGACCGATGTGCTTAAGCCCTATAACGGCCCCTCCGTCCTTGGGGTAGACCCGAGCACGCTGGCAGGTAAGGTAATGACCGGCTATCAGGGTTGGTTCAACTGCGAAGGCGACGGAGCCAATCTCGGCTGGACACACTGGGCCAGGGACCGCAGTAAAGCGTTTGGGCCGGGGAATGTCACCGTTGACCTTTGGCCTGATGTGTCTGAATACGATGACGATGAACTCTACATCACCAAGTTCACCTATGAAGACGGAACTCCGGCCAAGAGCTTTAGCTCGCACAATCGTAAAACCGTTATCCGCCACTTTAAATGGATGGCCGACTACGGGATCGATGGTGCCTTCGTGCAGCGTTTTGCCCATAGCCTGCACAACGAGACCATGCGTTACCATAAGGACAAGGTGTTATCCAGTGCGCGTGAAGGGGCCAACCGCTACGGGCGAACCTACACCGTCATGTATGACCTTACCGGCATGCCGGATGAAAACATCATTGAGGTGTTCGATGACTGGCGTATGTTGCGAGACAAAATGCACATCACCGATGATTCCGCCTTTCAGCATCATAAGGGAAAGCCGTTAGTGGCCATCTGGGGGGTCGGTTTCAACAATAAGATCAAGCAGCGTGCCGGTCTTGAGGAGTGCAAAGAACTGATCAAAAAGTTCAAAGCAGACGGATGCAGCGTGATGCTGGGTATTGCAACCGGATGGCGCATGCAGGACAGGGATGCGCTGCAGCATCCGGAACTCCACAAAGTGCTGCTCATGGCCGATGTACTGAGCCCATGGAGTGTCGGGCGTTTTAGAGATCTGCTCGGTGTCCAAAGCCACGCCCAAAAATACTGGAAACAGGATGTTGTCTGGGCACGCAAGCGTGACATCGACTATATGCCGGTCGTCTTTCCGGGCTTCAGTTGGCATAACCTGAAGGGCGCCAAACTCGGTTCGATTCCGCGGCTCGATGGACGGTTCTTGTGGTCTCAAGTCATAGCCAATAAAAAGGCCGGCGCTGATATGCTCTATATCGCCATGTTCGACGAAGTCGATGAAGGGACCGCCATCTTCAAGTGTACAAACAACCCGCCGACCAGCGGTGGGTCAAAATTCTTAACGCTGGACGGCCTTCCGAGCGACTTTTATCTCCGCCTTGCCGGCCAGGCCGGTAAACTGTTTCGCGACGAGATTCCTCTGAGCACTGCGGTTCCGGTGGCACGATGATCCAACTAATCAACACATCTTTTTATAAGGACTGAATTATGTGCATATCCACCCTCCTGACGATTGCCTTGATTGCCAACACGGCTGACATTTCCGCTGCCGATGTCACTCCTGACCAATTGGAGTTTCGCCGGCAGGCTGTGCGACGGATGATCTTTGACCGTTCACAGGATATTCAGCTTGCCGGATTGTGGCCGGCAAAGATTGTCGGATTGGACGTGATGCATCCGCCGGTAGGGGAGCAGGCAAATAGCCCGCAACTGGAAATCGTGGGCGGCCGGTTGCGGATCAGCGCCAAGAAACCGACCGCTGCAACCCGCTGGATAGGCGGTTTCAATCCTTTTGCGGTCTATGACGTGGCTGTTCACAAATTTACCGGGTCAGGAAAGATCGGCCTGATTTTTCGAGATACACAGGAGGAGAATCGAATGACGGCAACGTTGGTGGTTAAGGATGGAATGTGCCAATCGATTCGCTGTGTCGTGACCAAAGAGGGTCGGGAAGTTGAGCATCAGGATTTCGGTCTGCCCAAAGCACTGAGCCGCACGGGCCAAATTCGCTTGCGGGTACAGATGGTTGCTGTTGGTGTCAATCTATACGTCGAGCAGGCGAAAAGATCGACACTCATTGGGCGGATGGACTTTGTAAAGCACTTTGATCTTCGAAGAAAGGATTTGATGCAGCGTTTTGAGTTCTGTCTTTGCAGTACGCTCGAAGCCAACTCATCGGTAGAGATAGACGAAGCGACAGCGGCGTTGTCTCCGGGTATCGGCCAGGCAGATATGAGGACTGTGACATACGAGGACGGTTCGCCTTTCTTTAAGAATGAGCGGCTTTGGATATTGATGACAGTGCGGGGAGGTGGATTGCCTCATCCGATGCAAGGCGTTTACAGCATGAATCCGTCCGTGTTCGACATCCGTTTTGAAGGGCTCATTCTATATGATCGCGGAGATGGATTGCTGCGAAATGATCTGGCCTCCAATATATTCTATGATCGAAAGCAGAAAGAATGGCGAGGATTTACCACCGGCTTTTCATCTTATGGAGACCCGGCCAAGAAAGAAAAAAAAGAGCTTTGGGCCGTGCAAAGCTCCAAAGAGCCACTTCAAGGACTCTCGATTATGAAAGCTAAAGCCACTGGCCTGGTTGGCGACTATGAAGATCCTCAGTGCCTATACGATTCCCACGCAGGTAAGTGGCGCATGCTGCTTTGCGAAAATCATAAAGGGTACAAGGCTGTGATCAGAGAGTCAGATAATTGGGATGGGCCGTACAAAAGGATTTCCGGGCCTGTGAAAGTGAACAGCACCGGCACGCAAATCCAAAAGATTGGACAAAAACGCTATGTCCTTTTCGGCAGCGCCGACCGCAAGGTTTATATCTATTCTTATCCGGGTCTAAAGCCCGCCGGTGAACTTCGGATGCACCGACCACCGTGGAACGACAAGTCTGGGACACGTATCTGGCCGAATGTTATCCCACTGCCCGAGGGTTACCCTGCCCGCTACATCGCTTTGATGATGGATCGACTGAATTTCCCGGGCATGCAAGGCGCCAACTGGACATACGGTGCCATGTATCTGTATCACGCTTACCCAGCCGGTGGCGACCAACTGGATTATGAATACAAGTCCAGCCAAACCGGCAATTGATGGTGTACAAATACCAGTAGCTGGACGGTTGTACATGACATCCTGGAAGAGGTGACAAGATGTCAGTGTACCGCAGCAAGCTGCCTCAGAGATGGGAGCAGGCGGCTTGCAGGAGCAGGTTGCAAACCACCGTAAGCGGCTTTGGTTAAGAGTCCTGGTTGTGAGCGTTACGGAAAAGGTGCTATTAAAAGCATCAGGTGTGGATTAAGAAGACGAATACAAGTGAACCACCGTGCA
>CAZWME010000356.1:0-5822 GCA_964634515.1 uncultured Pirellulales bacterium
TGCCTGGACACAATGGAATGTCGATCTGCAAGCCTTTGCCGACCAGGGCGTCAACTTGGCTAATGTAAATTCGATTACTCTTGGCCTTAGCTCGGTAACCGGCGGAACAGGTGTGATGTACTTTGACGATATCCGCCTGTATCCACATGCACAGTAAGCAGAGATTGGCTGTTAATTAAGATTGTTCGATTATCCGTTATTTCGGGGCTTATACTGAGTAATTTAGTATAAGCCCCTTTTCTTAATGAAATATTTGCTGCCGGTTTTGAGTTTTGCATTTTGTCCTGACAAAGAATGCTTGTAATCTTCAGCGAATTAGATTATATTTACAACAACTTATTAAGATGAAAATCTGACTTTTGCTGAATTCAGATTTCTTTCTCTGTCTTGATTAATCTGCTCGGTTGGAGATAAAAAAGCACAGCTAAGTATCAGGAGGCAAACAAATGCAATTTCCAAAAAGAAAGCGTGTCAACTTGTGTCCCAAAACAGGTAAACCCTTAAAGAGCAAAACAAAATATCGCTGGTTGATGTGGATATTTCCCATAGCCGGTCTGGTATCACTGATTTGGTTTTTAATAAGAGTTATACCAAAGCCGTCACGGGCTACGTATCCGTGCCAGCGGATGGCTTTTCCATTGGCCTCTGGTTTCGTTGTCTGGCTCGCAGGTCTTGCTGCATCAACAATGGCATTTAGAAAAGCCAAATTCAATTTCGCACAAAGACGTTATCTCGTGGCTCTGACATGCATAGGCGTAAGCATCGGGGCGGTATTGCTCGCTCTTAGTGCTACGAGCGAAAAGTTGGTCATGGCCGAGCTTCACACTGCGAATGCGCCGATAGGAGTCGCAAAAGGCATTAATCCCGGACGCGTCGTCTGGGCACATGATCCCGATGCAACCGACTGGGAAGGACCCGGAAACGGCCACTGGTGGAAGCCGGAGCATACGAACCAGGAAGTTTGTGATAACATGATGTCACAGACTATCCGCAGGCTCACCGGCAAAAACACCGATGCCGCCGCCTGGGATGCCATCTTCCGCTATAATAACAAAGCCCGCAACAAAGGCGATGTCGGATACAAACCGGGCGAGAAGATTACAATTAAAGTCAACTTTGTCGGATTCATTCGTACCACGAAGGCGGTTAATCGAGACACCTACGGCCTCGAGGACTGGATAGACTATATGAATACCTCGCCCCAGATAATCACCGCACTGCTCAGGCAGCTAACTCAGGCCGCCGGTGTCAGACAATCCGATATCACCATAGGTGACAGTTTGACTTATTTTGCTAAAGACTACTATGACGTACTGCACAAAGAGTTCCCCGACGTCTGCTATCTGGACTGCAGCGGGAAATCCGGCAGAGTCAAAGAAGAATTCTCATCCAAGCCTTTTTACTGGAGCAGTAAACCACAGGGCTTTAAGCAGGATTATATACCCAAATCATTCCAGCAGGCCGAGTATCTTATCAACCTCGCGAACCTCAAGGCCCATCCGCTTGCCGGAGTCACCCTCTGTGCCAAAAACCATTACGGCTCGTTAATTCGCACGCCCGTAGAAAGAGGTTACTTCAATATGCACAAAAGCGTCGGCTCGAAAGGAACCGCTCAATATAGAAACCTCGTGGATTTAATGGGCCACGCTCACATCGGCGGAAAAACCGTTTTATATCTGCTCGACGGTCTCTATGCCGGCTTGCATTACACTGAACGCGTACCGAGGAAATTCCCGGCTGAACCTTTCAATAACGACTGGGCCTCCTGTCTGCTCGCTTCACAGGACCCCGTCGCCATTGATTCTGTAGGTGTGGATATCCTTCAGGTAAATATCCCAAAATATGCGCGAATGCCCGGCTCGGACGATTATCTCCACGAAGCGGCACTGGCGGACAATCCGCCTTCCGGCACATTCTACGACCCCGACCATCCCCGCAATGAGAAAAGATTACAAAGCCTTGGCACCCACGAACACTGGAATAATCCGACGGACAGAAAATATTCCCGTAATTTAGGGACGGGAAAAGGCATCGAGCTGATAACATTAACCCAGGAAGACCTCCAAAAAGCTGGTATCATCGCCCCCGGAGCAAAGGTAAAAAAACTCGCAGACGGTTTTAAGTTCACCGAAGGCCCCGCCGTTGACGCTCATGGAAATGTATTCTTCACCGACCAGCCCAACAACCGAATCCACAAATGGTCAACAGATGGCAAGCTTACAATATTCCACGACAGCCCCGGAAGGGCAAATGGACTTTATTTCGACAAAAACGGCAATCTATTGGCCTGCGCCGACCTGAATAACGAGCTGTGGTCGATTGATATGCAGGGCAATGTAAAAGTGCTGGTTAAGGACTATAAAGGCAAAATGCTCAACGGCCCGAACGACCTCTGGGAGGGCCCCAAAGGCGGAATATATTTTACCGACCCTTTCTACAAAAGACCTTACTGGAACAGGGGCCCGATGGAGCAGGATGGCAAGCACGTCTATTACCTCAGACCGAATCGCAAAAGACTCGTGCGCGTCACCGACGACCTCGTCACACCCAACGGCATAATCGGCACACCGGATGGCAAGCTGCTTTACGTTGCCGACCTCGGCGACAGAAAAACTTATGTATATGAAATGGAGAAAAACGGCAAACTCTCGAACAAAAAACTTTTCTGCTCGATGGGCTCCGACGGCATGACTATCGACAACGAGGGCAACGTTTACCTTACCGGCAGGGGGGTTACGGTCTTCAACTCCTCCGGCGAAAAAATCGAACATATCGACATCGACGCAGGCTGGACAGCAAACGTATGCTTCGGCGGCAAAGACAGGCACACTCTATTTATAACCGCCCAGAAATCGCTTTTCTCCCTCGAAATGCGAGTCAAAGGCGTACAGTAATATATAGGTTCTTAACAAATTAAAATATAGCTGCTCACTATTTTTTTCAGTGCCTTGTCAAGGTCGGAAAAGCGAAGTGATTCGAATGATCAAAATAATATATCTTCCAACTTTTATATTGTTGTTTTGCACCTCGTTAAGTTTCGCCGCTGTCCCGCTGACAGCGGAAGTTCTCGAAGTCAACAAGATTTGGGACAAGGCCCCGCACAGCGCTTTTACCGACCTTGTCCGCTGGAACGATAAGTTTTACTGCGCTTTTCGTGTGGGCAGGGGACACGTCTCAACAGACGGCAAAATCCGCATACTCGAATCGAATGATGCAAATCGCTGGGACTCGGCGGCCCTTATTGCCCTAAAAGACTTCGACCTCCGCGATGCGCACCTGTCCGTAACACCGGATAACCGATTAATGCTGCTCGGTGGTGCCACCCCGCGCAAAAAGGACAATCAATCCGCTCCAACCGGTACGTTCGTCAGTTTTTCTAACGATGGCAAACAATGGACAACACCTCAAATCGTCGTAAAACCCGGACGCTGGCTGTGGTGCGTGACCTGGCACAAAGAAAAGGCTTATGGAGTCTCCTATACCGCCGGAAAAGGAACGGCACGATATCTCGATTTGCTCGTAAG
The DNA here is from genome assembly GCA_964634515.1 of uncultured Pirellulales bacterium. GTDB lineage: Bacteria > Planctomycetota > Phycisphaerae > Sedimentisphaerales > Anaerobacaceae > NIOZ-UU13. Next base: position 3,525 of record CAZWME010000356.1, read on the forward strand.
TAACAACGGGATTAATTACGACCAGCATGTACCAAAACTTTTCGAGCAGGGCTACCCGAATGAAGTGACATTGCGTTTTGATACCGACGGCACTTGTTATGCAATTGTCCGGCGCGACCGTCGCGGAACAGACCCAAGCTCAGCCTTGCTGGGCATAAGCAGGCCGAATTATAAGCAGTGGAATTTCAAAGACCTCGGCCCTGATTTCAACGGTTTCGGCGGTCCTAATCTCATAAAAATCCCAGCCGGACACTGGCTTGCCGCAGGACGCATGCACCAGGGCGGCTCGCATACCGCTCTGACATACATCGACGTCAAAAACGGAACTATGACCAAACTGGCAAAACTGCCCAGCGGCGGTGATACGAGTTATCCCGGCCTCCTCTGGCACGACGATATCCTCTACGTCAGCTACTACTCCAGCCACGAAGGCAAAACCAGCATCTACCTCGCAAAAGTAAAAATAAAAACTACTAACACAGATAATTAACAAATAGCAGCTATCTTAATTCGAATCTAAAAACTTAGAGGAGACTTAATTATGCGAGCCGAAATAATGAATCGCCGGCAATTTTTAACGGCCTCAGCGGGAATATCTATAGCCGCAGGAATGGAAAGCCGGGCGGGCTCAGGCCTTTTAGCTCCTGCAATCCCAAATGAAGATGATCCGGAAAGGAAAAAGAGGATTGAGGCAAATCAGCAGATTCAAAAGGCCCGCCAGGCAGCTTTGAAGATTCTCAAACCGGGCAACAAAGACCTGGAGCATGGCCTGGAACTACATGCGAATTCACTTGTTGTCGAATCTTACGGCTTTTCCCCCCGCGCGGCCCTCGACGGCGACAAGATAAAAGCGGCCATCGAGGATGGTGCCTCGGAAATCGAACTTAAGGACACCAGAGAGGACATGATGATGACCCGATGCGTCACCGATGCCGCTGAGCGTCGGGAATATATGGACGCATGGGAAGCAGCCGGTGTTACATGCATCCTTCAAAACGCCGGAGAAGAAGGAATGGCTATAAGTTGGCTGCTGAAACGACTGGCGAGATTTACTTACGTCACGGACATGATGAGCAACTTTGTTTACAAGGCGGCCACGCCTGATGATATTGTTGCTGCAAAACAACAGAACAAACACTGCCTGTATTTCAGCGGTAATGGTGTGCCGATTCCTCAGGACTGGATATCGGTCGAAGAAGAATTAAGATTCATCCGGGTCTTTTTCCAGCTGGGTGTCCGCATGATGCACCTGACCTACAATCGGCGTAACGTAATTGGTGATGGTTGCGGAGAGCCAACAGATGGGGGCTTGAGCGATTTCGGGCGCGCCGTCATAGCAGAAATGAATCGGCTGGGCCTGATTGTGGATGTTGCGCACTGCGGATGGCGAACCAGCCGAGAAGCCGCCGAAGTTTCTAATCGCCCGATAGTCGCCAGCCATACCACCTGTGCCGCACTTCACGAACATATTCGCAGTAAGCCGGATAATGTTATCCGCGCCATTGTCGATAAAGGAGGATTGATTGGTATTTGTTGCATCCCGAGCTTTCTCGGCGGAAAAGGTGACATCGCCCGAATGATGCAGCATATCAAATATACGGTGAAGACCTTCGGTGCAGACCACGTTGCTATCGGCACGGATATCGCCTATTCCTCACGAAATGCGAACAAGGAGTATAAAAAAATCCCGGGCCGGCGGAAAACCAGAAAAGCATGGGAAAGCCTTTGGCCGGAAGGTTCACTCACATCAGGGCCGCGCGAAAGTCGGCTTAGCATGGCCTGGACAAATTGGCCGCTCTTTACCGTCGGTCTTGTCCAGCTCGGGCTTTCCGATTCGGACATTCAGAAGATTCTCGGCGGCAACGTAATTCGTGTGGCTCGTGACGTATTATCTTAAACGAGGACAAAATTGTATAAATCCTAAACCAGACAAGTAAAAGGAGATACAAGTGAACAGAAAACAGCATAATTTTTTACCGGTTTTTATGGCCGTTATTATAGTATCCGTCTGCCTGGTGCATTCCACGACAGCCTGCGCCGAGTTTCGCGCGGCCATTGCCGTCCGCGATGTCACCCCGGACCCGCTTCTGCCCGTCTCCGGCGGTGTTGGACCTTCGAAACCCACAACCCGGACATTCGGCCGGCTAACCGTTCGCGCCATGATCATTGAAAACAACGGAACCCGCGTGGCAATTTGCAGCACCGACTTCCTCGGCTTCCCCGGCGTCCTTTGCGACAAAGTTCGTGCTAAAATCCCATCCATCCCACCGCAGAATATCCTTATAGGAGCCACCCACA
>CAZWME010000357.1:0-5818 GCA_964634515.1 uncultured Pirellulales bacterium
AGAAGACATCCTGGCGGTTATTTCCCCTTTGTGTAACATGATGAGCACAACCTGCAATAACAATTCGAGAGCTTCTTGGCATAACGCCAAATTAGCAGACCAGATGGTCAATGTCAACTAAGAAAATAGGGTGCGTCCCTATTATCCTATTATCCCTCTATTATCCCTATTATCACTATTATCATAGCTCTTACGAAAGGTACGGGACACTCTTAATTCACACGGCTCGCGTCCAACTCCACGGTGTTTGATATGTTACCGGCCTTGTCATAGACATGTATCTTGACATTTATTTTATCAGAATCAGGTATGGATATATATATCGGTGGCACTGAAGATTTCCACAACTCAAACATTCGGTCATCGTATTCACGAAACCAGTCCACAGACGGCTCAGGTGGCTCAGGCCCGATCTGCTTCTTGACTTGGGAATCGAAGTCCGTTCCAACATGATCGACCCAAAGCCTTTCATCCTTTCTTTGCTCATCATTGCGTGCCGAAATACTAAAGCCGTAACCATTCGCAACGGCGACTGCGGGGCAGTGAGCGAATATGGGATAGTCTTCCTCTAACGCGACAGGCGTGCCATTCGGATCTGGTGATACTTCATTCACAGTAAACCCAAGGAGGTCTTTATCCTCATCGAGTACAAACAGATAAATCTTAATCTCTTCAGAACCGACTGGTTTACCAAGCCCTGCGTAAATAAGTATGGGCGTACGATCCATCGTCTTGTTCTTGTATGTATCAATTGCATATTGGATTCTTTCCTTCGCATCAGCAGCCCATGGTAGGCGGGACCATCTTTCGAATTGCTTCATATGATAATCGCCTAACTTAGGCGATTTTTTACAGCCTGTAAGCAACAAGGAAATTATTATGTATAAAAACAAAACGTAAGCATTCTTGTTCTTTGTCGAACATATATGGTTCATAACTATACCTTTCTAAATCTCAACTCCAAGTTTCCTCCTGCATTTTCAGGCAACACATGCGATCTTAGCATATCGATTAACATTTGAATCGTCCATTTAATTTTCAGCTTCAATAACCTTAGGCGTCATGGCCTCTTCTATATCGTATGCATCTCCATAATATCCCCATTCTTCGGCTGCCTTTTTTGCAGCCGCCTCAGCTTTTTCTCGGGGGTAGTAGCCACCCAGCCCTTCTTCCCAACCATCTCCTCCCTGTACTTCCAGATAAATTGGATTATCATCATCTAACCTCGTCCAGAAGATCCAATGTCTTTTCTTTTTCATTATAACTAAATACGCCTTGCAATATCCCGCACTCTCATTTTTAAAGCATCTCAATTGCTCTATCATAACATCTGAAGCAAGCTCCGCAATAGGATTAAAAACAAAATCAAATGACACACTCGCTGCGGGGGTTTTGTCACCAATAAACAACAATTGCACAACGTTTTTGGCCGCTTTAAAACTGTTGTGCTTAATGTCGAATGCCAATTGTAAGGAGTATGGATCTATATTCATTGGTACTACAATCCAACCAACACATTTATAATCATTCATGTCATAATTACACGGATCACAAGGATCACAACCAGAAGGATCTGTTAGACCAAGTGGATTGTTCCTACAGTAACGGTATAAGTTCATACCAGCACTATAGCCGACAGGGTCTGTCTGGAGGAACCGGCCAATGTATGGATTATAGTATCTTGCGCGGTAATAGTAAAGACCTGTTTCGATATCGAATCTTCGGCCGGTAAATAGGTAGGGATTGGGATGGTTAGGATCTTCGGCCACAACCTGGCCAAATACGCTATACTCATAGCTCTGGCAGCTATCACCGGAAGAATCACTTGAGGCCACAACAGAGCCCAGGCCATCGTAGTGATAGTAATAGACAGCGTTACTGTCTGCGACGTCTATCATACAGACAAGCTCATCAACGCGCGCACCGTGGATGTATTTGCGCAGGAGGTTGTCATTGATGTCGTATTCACCGATAACGTTACCACCGTCATATATGTACCTGATGGTGTAATTATCGACCTTCTTTTTGATGCGCCTGCCGCTCGTGTCATATTTGTAGTTAACAGCAGTCTCCCAATCCCTTATATCCGGGGGTGTGCTTGCCGTGGTACCTGAATAGCGCAGGAAATCCACGAAGCCGCAATCGGTATTTGAGCCGCCGCTCTCGTCCCTGACAAAGCGCCACTTCAGCGTGACAGGGCTGGTACTGTTTATAGTGTACGTCTTATTCTGCCAAGGCACTTTTAGAAGAACTCTAAAGTATTATTGCAGTCGGCTCTTGAGAGGTTATAATTACGGCCTGTTTTTAAAATATAAGATTGGGGGCTGAGGTTTATCGAATGGATTTGAACTTTGTTGATATCGGAGTATTCCTGGCGTTCATCGGACTGGTGGTTGGTTTCAGTTTGTTTAAGAGCCGTAAGGAGAAGACGAGCGAGGATTACTTTTTGGCCAGCCGGGGCTTGAAGTGGTGGCTGATCGGTATTTCGATTGTTGCTGCGAATATCTCGACGGAGCAGTTTGTCGGTATGGCCGGTCAGGGGGCGGGTAGTGTGGGGCTGGCGGTGAGCAACTGGCAATTGTTTGGCAGTATCGGTATTGTAATTATTGCCTTTACCTTATTGCCGCGTTTTCTTCGTGCCGGTATTTATACGATGCCCGAATACCTCGAATACCGCTACAATTCCACTGCCCGCGCGATTATGGCTTTGACTACGGTTGTAATTTATGTGGCGGTTCTTTTAACGGCGGTGCTTTATTCGGGTGGACTGACGCTGCGGACGATTTTCGGTATTTCTATGAGGCAAGGTGTATGGTTAATTGGCTTGATAGCGGCGGCCTACACTGCCTGGGGTGGTTTGAAAGCAGTGGCGTGGGCTGATTTGTTCCAGGGATTGGCGCTGCTTGTAGGGGGTGTTACTATTTTCTTTTTGGGTTTGCATGCCTGCGGGGGATGGGAGCAGTTTTCAACTACCAACACGGACAAACTGCACATGGTCCTTCCGGCCGGCCATGAGGGGCTGCCGTGGACTGGCGTGTTCGGCGGGATGTGGATTGTGCTGGTTTATTACTGCGGTTTGAATCAGTTTATTGTCCAGCGTAATCTTGCGGCCAAGACACTTCGTGATGGTCAACTTGGCGTTATTTTCGCCGGGGCCTTGTGGATTCTGGTGCCGTTTGCGATTGTAATGCCGGGGCTGATGGCATTAGATCTGTACAAAGTCGATATGGCTGCAGAAGCAGACAATAGGAATGCTGAAGCGCTGGCCTATTATGAACAGACTAAAGGCAATGGTGAAGAATTTGTTTTATATGAAGGCGACAATGATTGGAGGCAACGTTTCCCGGAGAAGGCGAAGGAGTTGGAAAGTAACAATGCGGTGGTTGTACAAACGGCAGAGAATCTTAACCAAAAAACGAAGGTTAAAAATCTGATTGGTTACAGCTATGACTCGGCGTTTCCGATGTTGATTCGCAATCTTGTTCCGGCGGGATTGCGCGGCTTTATGTTTGCGGCGATAGCCGGGGCGGTAATCAGCTCTTTGGCTTCTATGTTGAATTCCGCTTCGACGATTTTTACGATGGATATTTATAACCGGATGTTCGACCGCAACGCCCAACAGAAGCGGCTGTTGTTTTTGGGTCGTATTATGACGATGGTTTTTGTGGTTGCGGGCTGCCTGCTGGCGCCGATGCTGGATGACCCGAAATTTGGCGGAGTTTTTCAGTATATTCAGCAGTTTCAGGGATATATCTGGCCCGGTGTGGTGGCAGCATTTCTGTTCGGTATGGTGGTGAAAAAGGCGCCCGGTGCGGCGGGAGTGGCGGCGCTGATTAGTGGGCCGGTTATCTATGGCCTGTTCCAGGGATTTGTGAAAGAGAAGCTGCACTTCCTTATCCAGGTTGCTATTACGTTCTGGCTTGTGCTGATAATTATGGGATTAATTACTTTCTTTAAGCCATTGGATAAACCGAGAGAACTGCCGGAGCGTGAGGGTATTGAGACAAAGACGGCTCCTGAGGTGAAACTTGCCGGTGCTCTTGTGATTGCGGCGGTGGCGGTTTTTTACGTTATCTTCTGGTGAGTTATTTTTTATTTTACTGAAGCCGGGATGATATTAAGCTCGGCTATAGATGCGAATGCCTGGCCGTCGAATCCGGAGAGCGCTACGAAGCGTACGAATTTGCCGGTGCTTGCCTTCTCGAAAAGAACGTTCTTATCGCTCCTGCCTTTCTGGAAAGTTCCTGCGGCGCATGGCTGGCCCCAGTTTTTGCCATCGGTGCTTACATATACCCGATATTTGGAAATCCAGCCGTTCGACATATCCTGGCGGGGGGTGTAGTTCAGACCTTTGATTGCGATTGGTTCGGGAAGCTCTATTCGGATTTCGTGCGGGTATGCCTTTGGTGTTGGTGTCCAGGAGGTATGCCAGATAGTGCGCGGGTTGCCGTCGATGGCGTTGTGAGCTTCGTGGCCCGGCGACTGGCTGTCAACCATTACCACCCGGGTCTTGCTTATCAAAGTTGGTTTTTTGAAGAGGCTTTGGATTTGTTCGGAACCAGTGCTTAGCTTCGGCGTAAAGGCGCTGCTGTCCATATAGCTTAGTAGGCTTTGCAGCATTTGTCTTGCCACGGGGCGCTGGTCGAGGTTGCTGCGAAGGTCGATACTGCAGACGAGCAGTTTTCCTGCGTCTATCTTTGTTTCAAAAACCAGGCCGAGCTTGCGATTTGTATTCCAGTCGTCAATCACCTGGACGATGGGACGAAATTCAGGGGCGAATTCGTCAAGAACCATAAATTTAGATTTTGTTACCAGTGGCCACCACTGCCAGTTGCTGTGAAATTCTGTTGGGAATTTTGCCAGAGCCGGATGTTTCGGGTCGCATAGAATACCGAGAGTGTGCGGAGGCTGCTGTCTTGTCCATTGCGTATTCCAGAAGATTGATGTGAAGCCGGCAGGGATGTTACTGTTAATGGAATTCAAGGGCGACATGAGCAGGACTTTACGACCGCTTTTAAGGGCGGCCTGAACCTTTTCGTCGAAACTGTCTGCTATTAGTATTCTGCCTGATGGTTTTGTCTCCGGATTGGCGGGATATACCCAGATGTCCCATTGGTTTTCAAACGAGGTTCCTTTTATTGAAACTTTTAGAATGAGCTTGTTCGGTGCAACGATATTATTGAGCGAGAGGTTGAGAGTTGCCAGTTTAATACCATTGCCTATCGGGATTGTAATATTAGGTATTTGAACGGAACCTGCTTTGGTGCCATCGAGGTAATTTACGGACCAGAGAACAGTTGCATTATTGATAGGAGCCGGGCCGAAATGGGCAATCTCGACGGTGGCGGTGAAAGTTTCGTCCGTTGTCCAGATGCGTTTTTTCATTCGCAGCAGCGGCACGGTTTCGCTGCAGTAACGTTTGTGCTGATGTGGTTCGATGTAGCCCTTTGAGTCCCAGAAGGGGTCGAGGATTCCCACGAGTGCCGTGCCCTGGCCGGGGAAGTCGTGAATATCGAGCAGTTGAAATCCTCCGAAGCCGGGAGTCCGCAGTGAGGATTCTATTTCTTCCTTATATAACAAGGCCTGTAGTTTTCCGGAGGCCATCAGGAAATCATGTGCCTGGTTGAGCATGTGCTTTTCGGCGAGTGAATCACGGACAATCTCGAAGTTGAGCGCTCTCAGGACGCCTGTGTATTTTTCTATTTCTTTCAAGTTGGTAAATACACACCACTGGCCGATCTCGTGACTTATGACGGGTACGTAGTATTTTCCAATGATGTTGCGGTAGTCGCTTTCGGTTTCGGGCGGTTTTGCGTAG
>CAZWME010000358.1:0-5806 GCA_964634515.1 uncultured Pirellulales bacterium
AAAAGACTACCGGCGAAGTTATGACGGCAGAAAGGATCGAGGAATTAGTGTATGGGATACTAAGCCCCGCTCAGAAAGAGTCTTTTCTGGAACATGGAACACTGGACTTTGCCCACGAAATCGAAGGTGAACATCGTTTCCGAACAAATATATTTCGCCAGCGAGGTTTGATCAGCCTTGCCGCTCGACGCGTCAACACAGTCATCCCACCGTTTGAGGAACTTCACCTGCCGCCGATACTTGAAAAGATATGTGAAACCAGGCAGGGGCTGATTCTTGTAGTAGGCCCAACCGGCTGCGGAAAAACTACAACAATTGCATCAATGATAGACCACATCAACTATACTCGCTCGTGTCATATAATTACAATCGAAGACCCTATTGAGTATTTGTTTAAGGACGCTAAAGCGATAGTTTCACAAAGGGAAATAGGGCTTGATGTCAAAGACTATAATGATGCCTTGACGTATCTGATGCGTCAGGACCCCGATGTGGTTTTCATTGGCGAGATGCGGGACGCTAAAACCGTAAGCGCGGGAATGAGAGCTTCAGAAACAGGTCATCTTGTTTTCGGTACGATGCACTCGGCAAATGCATCGCAGTGCGTTCACCGTCTTTTGGACCTTTTCCCACAAGACGAACGAAACCTTGTAAGACAGACTTTAAGTCTGGCCATTAAAGCAGTCGTCAGCCAGACATTGGTACCATGTCTGAAGGAAGGGGTTGACAGGATACCCGCGGTTGAGATTCTAATTTCAAATGCGGCTGTCAGAAAACTCATGTCCGAAGGCCGCGAAGCCGATTTGCTCAATGTTATACGAAGCTCTCAACAGGAAGGTATGCAGGACCTTACATATAACCTTTGCGAACTTGTTAATAACGGTTCTGTTGACCCAAAGGACGCATATAAACACGCACCAAATAAAGAAGAACTAAAAATGGCACTAAAAGGTATCAAGACCACAGCCAGTGGCATTTTGTAAGATTTAACGGAGCATCTTATGCCGGATTTATTATTAGCAGCTATCGGATACGGTGGCTATATATCAATACTCAAGTTTATCATTTTCCTGATTATGTTTTTTGCCTGGATACCGCTGCTGTCCTGGGTTTTCCATGACGCCAAAATAATCGAGACTAAAGAGGTTTTCTGGGCAGCTATTATTCTGGGCACCGGAGCTATTGGGGTAATAATATGGCTTCTTATACCTGTGTTTATCGTCGGGATGCTGCTCTATTTGATAGCTGTCGGCGGGTCATCTCTGGCTTATGTTAAGCACCGAAATTCTTTGGTATTGGATTTCGACAAAGTGCTTACTGTTGACCACATCAAAAACCTGCTCGAAAGCAAAGACAAGAAAATTGCAAAATTAAAGAGCTATACCTTTATAACAGCAAACAAAAATGAAATTCCAATTCCCGAACCTCGGACACCGGAATTTTTCGGCTTTAAAATAGCTTATGAAATTCTGAGCGATGCCCTTTGGCGAAGGGCGAGCAGTATAGCGTTTTCCCCGACACCTCAAGATTATAACATAGCATATTATGTTGACGGCTCTGTACTTAAACAGCCAAGCATAGGCAAAGAGCAAATGAAGTATTTCATTCGCTTCGTCAAGAATCTTGCCGATCTGGACACTAAAGAAAAGCGAAAACCTCAAAAAGGTGCTTTTAAGATTGCGAAAGGTGAAAATTATACCGAATGGGAAGTGACAACAGCCGGCTCAACCGCAGGGGAACAGGTCAGGCTCAAGGAAATATCGAATGAAGAACTGCCAAGGCTAAACGAAATTGGCTTAATGCCAGAGCAATACGAGCAGTTAGCCAGATTCAACAAGATTAAGCAGGGTGTATATATTATAAGCGGCCCGGCAAGAAGCGGCATAACAACAACACTTTATGCATTTCTGCGAAATCATGATGCTTTCATCAATCATATAAGCACTCTTGAAAGACAGGCATCCCATCATCTTCCGAATATATCTCAAAACAGTTTCAGTCTCAGTGACACAGGCACAACAACATTCGCCAAAAAGCTTCAAACGTTAATACGAACGGGGCCGGATGTCGTTGGTATTGGCGAATGTGAGGATGCCGAGACTGCTCAGGTCGCCTGTACTGCCGCCGCTGACGGGAAACTGATTTATGTTACGCTCAAAGCTGACAGTGTGATCCAGGGATATGCCAAATGGATGAAATTCGTCGGCGACAGAAATCTGGCTGCGGGGACCCTTCTTGGCATAAGTAATCAAAGGTTGGGCAGAATACTTTGTGACGGATGTAAACAGGCATATACGCCGGATAAGGAGCTTTTAAAAAAGTTTAATATCAACGCAGAAAAAACAAAAGTTCTATACCGGGCAGGCAAGGTATTGTACGACAAACGCGGTAAAGCTACCACATGTGAAAAATGTCAGGGAACCGGTCATTTCGGCAGGATTGGCATTTTCGAAATGATCACACTGAACAACGAGTTAAGAAAGGCTCTGACGCAGACGAGGTCACTGCCGGAAATCGGCACTCAATTCAGGCGTGCAAAAATGCTCTATTTGCAGGAACAGGCACTAAGAAGAGTTATCAGTGGAACCGTAGCAATAAATGAAATGATCCGGGTACTTTCAACAGGCAAGGCAAAAAAGACAAAATAATTGTTAGTGGACCGTGAATTATAGTCGCATCACGGAACGCTAAAAAGGAGATATTGTAATGACCAGCTTAGCAGTGGTGATAATAATATTGGGATGTGTCGCTTACCAGTATTTCAAAGGCACATTTATCAGCTCATTTGCAACGATAATAATCGCTATTTGCGCAGGCATAGCTGCATTTGGCTTTTTCGAGGTTCTGGCAAATGTCTTCATCAGCCGGAGTGACACCGGTAAATTCCTATCCATTGTGCCATGGGCGCAACCGCTCTGTTTTGCCCTGCTGTTTATTATAGTCTTTGGAGCTTTGCAAACAGGTATGATATTTCTAACGCACCATCAACCGGTTGATTTAGGATTTCTACCTGAGCAAATCGGGCGTGTTGTGTGCGGAATTGTACTGGGCCTTATGCTATCAGGTCTTTTGCTTACGACACTTGGGATGGCGCCATTGCCAAACAAGTACCCTTATCAGCGCTTTGACGGCAAACGCAATAAAGTTCTGCTTAACACAGATGGTTTTGCGACGGGCCTTTTCGGTATCATAAGTAAGGGCAGCTTGAGCGGCAAAAGAAGTTTCACTACTATACATCCGGACTTCCTCGACCAGATTCATCTGAACAGGCAGATGTCCGGCACCCCCCTTGTCACCAGTAAAATTCCGGCGATAAGCCTGCCAAAACCGACAGAGCCGGCGGTCTGGCCCGCCCCCGAAAGCCTGAACGAACAGATAAGCCAACTTGTTTCGCAACTGAACCGTCAAAGCAAACTTAAGGATGAGTCAACCGGCAAGTTAATCTCTATGCCCGCGCCTGTCAGCAACGATTATCAACCTACAATAGTTCGAGTAGGAATAAAAAGAACCGCGCTAAGTTCCAAACCAAAGATAAACGGCGGCGCATTTATACTATCTCAATTAAGACTTATCTGTAAACAGCAAGGATACGGCGATGTGCTGTTAGCAGGAACCGGAATAAATATTTACCCCATCGGACATTTGAAGGCTGCAGGCCAGATACAGGTAAGCACCGAAATAATATTAGACATTAAAGATCACTTCAAAAATAACGCCAGGGAAAAGTGGATTGACTTTGTTTTTTGCGTCCCAAGGGATTATGTGCCGGCGCTGCTCGAGTTTAAGCAAAACAGTATTATCGAGATACCCTCGAAGGCTATTGTTACCGCAGACAAGGCACCATCACCAGTGTTTTTTACCTACTCATCCAAAAGTAAATAAGAACAGCAGAAAATCCGAGAACTCCTTACCAGCTAACCAGCGGGAGAGAAGTTGCGGAGAGGAAGGCACATTATACCTTCTTGCGGCCAAAATAATTTTCCGGGCCCTGGGTCCGGGGTTGGGCTGATAAGATGGAAATTGTATAAGCACGGGTATTTCTGCTTAAGTGTTTTCCAGCACTACCAAATACACCCTTAGCTGCAAACAACCAATTCTTCCAAATCCAGCTCCATCAGATGCTCAAGATAAGCGTTGAGTTCTTCCTCTGAAAAGTTGGCGAGAAAATCCGGCTTGGCACTTCTGTTGATTTCACAAATGTAGTCTATTAACTCCCTTTTACTCATAAGCACTGGTCCTTCAAAAGTGGTAAAAACATTATCAACCTACGCAATATCGACAGCGAGCATAATTTTTCTTTAGCCAACCATACAAGAGCCGCAGTAACGACCCATAACGCAAACCACCATATAGCCGAGCCGCATTTGCATCGACTACCATATATAGTCTAAGTAGTAAACCTATGTTGAGTACGTATTTCATTGTCCAATAAAATCGCTTTAGCAGTTTACAAATCAAGACAAAATAAATTTGCTAAATTTTTATTTTTCTATTATCTGCATTGGTTCGGATTCAACAGCGACGGAGAAAGTATGTTTGTTATCGGCCGCATGAGAAGTCTTGTAAAAAAGTTATCGATATCATTTTTTTGTAAACGAAATTTCGTTTCGAGCCTCTATAATTACAGATATTCGACAAGTCGTATATTTAAGCTGTGCATGGCTCAATTTTTCGAAAGTAAAACGTGTTGAAACAGGATTTCAAGGCACTGATTAACGACTACAGCGCACAGGTACTGAACACAGCGGTGCGGATTCTGGGCGACACTCATAAAGCTCAGGACGTACATCAGGAAGTATTTCTTGGAATATGGCGACAATGGCACAATTATGACGGCCAAATAAACTGGACGGCATATCTCTATCGGGCCACCGTGCGAAAGGCAATACATCTGGCCAAAAAGTCAAGGGCTGAACGTATTTTCGAGCAACAGCCGGAATATACAACTAAGGAAGGGCCGGATGAATCGTTACGGGTTGCCGAACTGCAGCAGAAGCTGGTCGGATGCCTTGCAAGATTACCAAAACGTCAGGCGGAAGTGTTTGTATTATCGAGAATGGAAGGATTGAAAGCGGAACAAATCGCCGAGCTTTTAGGCTGCTCACAGGTAACTGTTAGAGTTCATCTGCATCGGGCAATGAAGCGGCTGGCTCATGAACTTGGAGATTACCTGATTAAATAAAACAGGTGAATTATGGGTAAGCACGAAAAAATCAAAGAATTGTTAGTAGCTTTTGCTCTCGAAGAGTTATCACAACGACAGGAAGCTGAGGTAAAAACACACCTGACCGAGTGCCTCCAATGCAGCAATGAACTAAAACGGCTTGAAGCATTACTTGAATGCACCGGACGTATAAGGAAATTGTCGGCAGATGCACAGATTTGTGATTCGGCCAAACAGGCGATTTTCGCAGCAGTAGAAAGTGAAAAAACAAAACACACATCCGGGCCAAACATCAGCCCGGAATCTATATGGAGAAAAATTATGAAAAGTCCAATTACAAAATTAGCCGCGGCGGCGGTGATAGTTATAACAGCTTTTATCGTTATAAATCAATTCGGAGGCTCAATTGATGTTACGAATGTTGCCTGGGCGGATGTACAGAAAGCATTCCTTGCACAGTCCTGGATGCATCTGAAGTATGACAACGGTACTGAATCATGGTATAACTTGAAAACAGGAGACAACTGCCTCAAACAATTGTTCATGGGGGGAGACAGCTTTGTCTATATCAACCGAACAGATAATCTACGCCAGCGATATACTCCAGAACATGGCCAACATATTACAGAAAATAGACCTGCA
>CAZWME010000359.1:0-5798 GCA_964634515.1 uncultured Pirellulales bacterium
TTTCGCATGACTTATCCATTACGGTCCAACACCTCTTTCTAATAATCTTTTAGCAAGAATCATTCGACCCTCTCGCAAGCGGCTTCGCACGGTGGAGGCTTTTAATCCCAGAATTTCGCCGATCTGGCTGGAGTTTAAATCGCAGAAATATCGCAATACTACAGGGGCCAGCAAAGCTCCATCGATTTTTTGCAGATTTTCCCGCACAATTTCAAGCTCCTCAGCATTAATTACTTTTTCATCTGTTCGGTTTGGTTTTGTTTTAGTCTCAGCCCGGCGTTTTAGTATCTCATGTGTATGTCTGTGATAGCTTCGCCGGCGCCGGTGTTCGGTAAGACATCGGTTGACTGTTACTTTTGTTAGCCATCGAATATATTCCTGATGAGTTCTGTTTTCTCCTGACCGTTCTAAAACCTTGATTGATACATCCTGCAGCACATCTTCGCCGTCCGAAGCACTCAATCCGAAACCGGCTGCAATCCGTTTAAGATGTCCAAGCTCAGCATAGAATATATCCATCAACTTTAATGTTGATGACTTTTCGCCGGCTGCCTTTTTCAATGTTACTGCAAAATCCGCATTTTTCTCATTCACAGTCCGCGTCCAATCCGAGTCAGCATTCGTTCATCTATTAGTATAATGCTCAAGGATGCTGAAGTGTTGGCAAAAAAATGAAACTTTTCACCTGAAATTGACAGATTAATCAAAAGGATTGATAAAAAGGCCAATTAATAAGCACAACACCGTTTCTAAAGACTACGACGGTGCCGCAGACGGTCAACCGCTACGGCCATTACGATAATCGCACCGGTAATAATCTCCTGCACCCAGTTCGGCAGTCCCATCTGCGTGCATCCTGAGGCGATGGTTGTCATTAGCAAAGCTCCCACTAACGTACCGAGAATCGAGCCTTCTCCGCCGCTAAGGCTGCCTCCGCCGATTACGACCGCGGCTATTACGTTTAGCTCCAGCCCGACCGCCACCGTAGGGTCGCCCACGGTCAAGCGTGAAAACTGCATAAGGCCGGCCAATCCGCCAAAGGCCCCGCAAATAGTGAAAACCAATACTTTGACCCTATCGACCGCGACCCCGCACAGGCGGGCTGTTTCCTCATTAGAGCCGATGGCAAATGTGTGCCTTCCTAAGCGCGTGTATCGCAAAAGTGCCGCTGTCGCTATCGCTAAAATAATCAGTACCCACACGCCTGGAGGCAGCAGCATCCAGCTTCGCTCTTTCGATACTGTTGCTAATAATTCCTCCAGCCATTTCAGCCGCTCCGGATCAACGTCGATTTTCTGTTCTCGTCCGATACCCTTGGCCGCCCCTCGAACGACGAGCATCATACCCAAAGTAACAATGAACGGCACCACCCGCAGGCGGGTTATGAGCATTCCACTTATAAGGCCGAAAAATGCCGCCGCGGCCACACCACCGACTGCCGCTATCAGCGGATTCATTCCGGCATTTTGCAGCAGCCAGGCAATCACCACGGTACTGAGCGCCACTATCGAACCTACGGACAAATCAATGCCGCCGGATATAATCACTATCGTCATACCAAGGGCCGCCACGCCGACTATCGTTGTTTGCCGGGCAATCATTTCCATGTTCCGAGTGGTCGCAAAACTCGGCGGGGCAATCATAACAAATATACCATACACAGCTATGAGAGCCAATACCGGCCCAAGCGTATTCAGCCAGCTACGCCAATTGAGTCTTATTTGTGGTGTCATCAGCTCATCGCTCATGCGTTAATCTCCTGTCCGGTCGCCTCTAACATAAGCTTATGCTCGTTCACTTCGTCAATCGGATATGTCGGCCCTAATCTGCCGCGACACATAACCGCCACGCGGTCACAGACGCCCATCAACTCGGGCAGATAGCTGCTAACCATCAGTATCGCTTTGGGCCGGCGCTCCTCAGCAGGCTTGCCCCCCGCGGCGGGGGAGCCGCTGGCCAGTGCGTTAATCAATTTATAGACGAGCGCCTTGGCCGCTACGTCAATACCTCGCGTCGGTTCGTCCAGCAGCAGTACATCCACATCGTGCTGCAGTAATCGGGCCAGGGCCACCTTTTGCTGATTGCCACCCGACAGAGACGATACCGACTGCCGTGGTCCAAGGCAGCGAATATCCAGACTTTCCAACCAGCGCCGGGTAGCTTTATCCTGTTTGCCCGGCAGCACCAGACCAAAAGGACCAAAGCCCTGCAACTTTGAAAGTGTAACATTATCCGCTACGCTAAGAGAAAGTGCCAATCCCTCTTCCTTACGGTCCTCGCTTAAAAGACCGGCTCCCTGCATCCACCTTCTAACCGGTGAAGCAGGACCAGTGTAAACGCCTAATCTGATCTTCCCTCGTTTGACCGGTTCCAGTCCGAATAAGCTCCGCAGCAGCTCTGTTCGCCCGGCCCCTACTAATCCGGCGATGCCCAATACCTCCCCGCGACGCAGCTTAAGGCTTGCTGATACAGGTTTCTGAGGGCCAGCCAAATCGTCAATCTCCAAAATCACCTCTCCCGGCTGGCGCTGCGAGCGAGGATAAAGCTCCTCTACCTGCCTACCAACCATAAGCGCGACTATCTCATCAGTTGTGATAGCATCAACGACACTTCCGCCGACTACTCTTCCATCTCGCAGGACCGTTACATTGTCCGCGATGCGCTTGACCTCTTCAATAAAGTGCGAAATGTAAACAATTGCTTTGCCCTGTTTTTTAAGCCGGCCGATAATTTCGAACAGCCTCTCTACGTCCTGCCGTGTTAAGCTGCTTGTTGGCTCGTCCAGTACCAGCACATGGCATCCGATAGCCAAGGCACGCGCAATTTCCACGAGCTGCTGCGAACCAACCGACAAATTGCTAACGCGGGCATCAGGGATCAGTTCAGGATTATCGAATTCCTTGATTGCTTCGATTGCCCGCTGGCGTACCTTTTTCCAGTGCACCACACCCAGTGTCGCCGGTTCCATCCCCAACATAATATTTTCCTCGACACTCAGATGCGGTGTTAGAGAAAGTTCCTGATAAATCATCGCCACGCCGGCCCGCCTGGCATCGAGCGGATTGATAGGCTGATACGGCTTGCCATCCAGAGACATTTGACCTGTATCTGCTTTGATAGCGCCTGAACAGACTTTCATTAATGTGCTCTTGCCTGCGCCATTCTCGCCGACAAGCGCCAGCACCTGGCCTGCCGCTACTTTGATGCTGACATCTTCCAGCGCTATCGTTGCCCCAAAGCGCTTACAAACCCCCTGCATCTGGAGCCTTATTGTTGATTGGTCCGGTTCTCCGTAAGGAGTCTGAGAAACTACTCGTTCAGCCATTTTTTGAAATCCGGCTCCAACAGATTTTTCATTTTCGGTTCATCCATATTTTCCGGAGTCGCCATCGACGAGCCGGTATCAATTAGTTTGTCCACCTTCTCGCCGCGCAGGTGCGCTACTATTGTTTTAACCCCCAGGTAACCCATATTGATTGGGTCCTGCAACACCAGCCCCTGTATATACCCTTTACGCAATGCTAAGACAAGCCGGTCGGAACTGTCAAAACCAACGTATTTGACCTTGCCCGCGAGGCCGCTGTCCTCCAGGGCCCGCAGCATCCCAAATGTCGTTGACTCGTTCGGGCAGAATATCCCGTCAATCGTAAGGCTCCCATCAGATTTACGCAGCGGGGACAGCAGGCTCTCGCTCGCTAAATATGCGCTTTCCGTAGTGGCTCCGCCGTACTGGTTAGAGCTGACAACCTCGATTTCGGTGTATTTTTCTTTTAAGACATCCAGAAATCCCTGCTCTCGCTTCATCGTGCTGGCAGAGCCTTCCTGGTAACGCAGCATGATTACCTTGCCTTTTCCACCTAAAATCTCGGCCAGGCGCTGGCCTCCTTTTCTGCCTCCGATTTCGTTGTACGTCGCCACAAAACTGGTGTAATCGTCGCTTTTTAATCCGCTGTCGATTATTACTACCGGAATCCCGTAGCCCACGGCATTTTCGACCGGTACCCTCAATGCCATATCATCGAGCGGCGCCAGAACAATGCCCGATACGCCGCGAGTTACGAAATCTTCCATTACCCTGATTTGCGACTCCCTGTCGTCTTCTTTCAGTGGTCCTTTCCAAATAATTTCTACATCCACACCCGCAGCCTTTAATTCCTGTTCCGCTTTGACAGCCCCTGCATGAATGGATTTCCAGAATACGTGCGTTGTGCCCTTGGGAATCACGGCTATACTATACTTGTTTTCGCTTTCTTCTTTTTGCTTGCAGCCGAGTGCGATAAAAACAACCGCAACACATACAATTACCGATAATAACTTTTTCATAATTCTGGCTCCCTGAAATTTCATTTTGACGACAATATTAAAAAATCAACTTCCTTTAGTCAAGAAAGTATATCTGGTTTGGCCGGCATGACAACTCAAAACGGCCCGGTTTGGCTAATATAAGATAAAAAGAAAATATTTCCGACAGACTATGTTGACAAGGCTCTTTTTACATTCTATGATATGTGCCCAGTTGGAATTTCGAGGCCGCACCGGCATCGCGGCTTGTGTTCCCTGTTTTGTTACTACTTGTCTGGAAGAAATATTAAATCAGCTTGAAAGTGTAGATCAGAGTGAAAATATTAGCAGTTATACCGGCACGGTTCAGTTCTACCAGATTCGCCGCTAAAGTTCTCGCTAAAGATACAGGCAAATTCCTTATCCAGCACACATACGAGCAAGCTTGCCTTGCGGAGCTGCCGGATAAAGTAATCATAGCGGCGGACGACGAAAAGGTTGTTGCCGCCGCTAATAGCTTTGGCGCTGAATGTGTCCTGACCTCAGTCGAGCACAAAAGCGGTACCGACCGGATAGCAGAAGCTGTAGCTGACCTTGACGTTGATATTGTTGTGAATCTTCAGGCGGACGAGCCTGAGATAGATCCGGGAAATATTGATTATCTCGCCCGACTTTTGATGGATAATCCTGATTATCCGATGGCAACTCTTTGTGCTGATTTTCAGAATGCTGAGCAGGTTGCCGATCCTAATATTGTCAAGGTCATTACGGATGGTAAAAATAGTGCAATTTACTTTTCGCGTTTAGCCATTCCTTATGACAGGGACAAAACCGGCGTAGGAAATGTGCAGCAATATCAACGGCATCTGGGTATTTACGCTTATCGCAAGGAATTCTTACTGAAAATTACAAAATTGCCCCAGACTCCACTGGAGAAAATAGAAAAGCTTGAACAGTTGCGTGTAATTGAGAATGGCTACAAGATTCTTGTCGGCAAGGTCGAGCACACCTGCGACGGCATAGATACGCCGGAGCAATACAACGAATTTGTGAAAAGATATACAATGAATGTAAAAAAAAGTGATTAGATATTTATATATTCAGATGGCATAGGAAAAAGTGTCAAGCGAGGATATAAAAATAACTTTGGAAGTAATAAATACTCTTGCGATTGTAATAGCTTCAATAGTAGCGATATGTGGTATCAGTGCTTGGAGGAAAGAGTTTCTGGGTAAGCGAAATATTGAGCTTGCAGAGGAAGTATTAGCACTTTTCTATGAGGCGAAAGATGCTATTCGTGCAATAAGAAGACCGCCTATCTTTCAAGGTGAAGGTTCAACAAGAAAACCGCAAGAAGAAGAAACAAGTCAGGAGAAACAAGCTCGGGATGATGCCTATGTTTTTTATAAACGATTTGATAAAAGGAGAGAAGTGTTTAACAAGCTTCATTCTGAACGTTACCAATTCATGGTAAGATTTGTTAGAGAGGACGCAAAACCATTTGAGGACCTAAAGAA
>CAZWME010000360.1:0-5791 GCA_964634515.1 uncultured Pirellulales bacterium
GGAGTTTGTTTTAGCAAAAAGAACAAAGAAAAATGATGATTCTGTTGTTGTTGCTATGGGTGGGGCAGACCAAAATAATCTTACTCCATTTGTTATGAAAAGCTTAGTCGGTGCTGGTAAGAAGATAAAGGTTGTTGTTGGCCCGGCGTTTAAGAATAAAAGCCAGGTTGAATCGCTTGTGGCCGAATATGGCTGCGATTTCGAATTATATGAAATGCCTGATGAATATGCTCGGATCGCAGCTTGTTCATCGTTGGCTGTTACTGCGTTTGGTATCTCAGTATATGAGTTCGCTTATTTTAATATACCAGTAAAAGTTATTTGCAATTATAAATCGGATTTAAAAGAAGCCCGAGTATTGGAAGAAATGGGATTATGTGAATGTCTGGGGTATTACAAGGACTTATCGCAGGAAGATATCCGTTGTGGTATATTGAAATCGCCTCAGCCGGGAGATAGGGTGGGGCTTGATGTTATGGGTGATGGCATAAAAAATATAGCCGATGTGATAGTTTCAAAATAAATGTGCAACATTTAGAGTTCGCAAAGGTTTAAGGGTAATATCTTTGGAAATATATTTATATAAGTAGAAACAAGAATAATGAAAGAATCTCATAAACAGACCAAAGCCTGGAAAGAGCACTACGGCGTGGTGCTGGATTCTGTAGGTACATTTGATGTGATTGACTGTGAAGTTTGCGGATTTATACACATAATTCCTGTCCCAATTCTTGAAGAGGTGGAAAATGCATACCGTCAGGAATATTATTCGACTGAAAAACCTTTGTATATTGAACGTGCAAAAGAGGATTTTGATTGGTGGAATCTGGTCTATAGTGAACGCTATGACAGTTTTGAGCAACTATTGTCATCTAATAGTCGTAAGATTCTGGATATTGGCTCAGGGCCAGGTTATTTCTTATTACACGGAAAACAGCGAGGCTGGGATACTTTAGGGATTGAGCCATCTGCACAGGCTGCTGAACATAGCCGCCAATTGGGTTTGGAGATAATCGAAGATTTCTTAACCGAAAATACAGTTGGGAAATTGGGGGATTTTGATGTCGTACATGCAAGTGAAGTACTAGAGCATATTCCTGAACCAGAAAGCATATTAAAGCTGGCTTACAGCTTACTGAATCCGGGAGGCCTGCTTTGCGTAGCGGCCCCGAATGATTACAATCCTTTACAGGATGCATTGCGAGAGTCATGCGGCTACAAGAATTGGTGGGTTGCACCACCTCATCATATCAACTATTTCAGCTTTGAATCGCTAAGACGGCTTATTCAGTCAATAGGATTTGAAATATTTGATTCAAAAGCAACATTCCCAATGGAATTTTTTCTATTATGTGGGAAAAACTATGTTGGTGATGACTCTGTTGGCAGGCAATGCCATGCTATGAGAAAGAATTTTGAACTAAACCTTAAAAAGGCCGGTATGGAAAAATTTCGGCGTGAGCTTTACCAGTTCTTAGCAAGCAATAATGTAGGACGCGAGATAGTCTTATTTGCTCGCAAAAATTAAATAATTTTAGTATTTATAAATTGAGCCATGACAATTACTTGTAGATTGCAAAGTGATAATTTCTATTCATAGGGATATATTGGGGACAAAGGATTGAAAACTATTCTATTTAATGGAGGATATACGATTAACAGTGTCGGCGATGATGCGCCGCTGGAAGTGATTCTAACTTTATTAAAAGAACAGTTAGGAACGGATACGATTAAGGCACACGTGCTGTGTCGCCATCCAAATTTACAATTTGATAAGGCATTTGGCGTTCAGACATACCAAAATCTTGAATATGCTTCTAAAGAAGCAAGCTTAGATTGCTGGCTGAGAGGCTTCAATTTTAGTGATTCACAGGAAATTTTACATGAGATGATGCAGTATTATGAAGAGGCTGATCTGGTGATACTGGGTGCAGGCAATTTTATTAATAATAACTCATTTGGTTTATTTCGCGGAATGTTACCCCGCTTATGTATAAATGCATTTATGGCACAAATGACAAATACGCCCTGTATGCTTTATGGTCTTAGCGCATCTGAATTAAGTTCTCCATTGGCTATTTCAATGACGCAGTGGCTCTTGCAAAATGTTTCAAAGGTAACATTTCGTGAAAGACACTCAGTTAAGTTATTACAAAACCTTAATATCAAAATACCAAAAGAAACTGAAGTGCTGCCTGATCCTGTGCTCGCGTGTTCATGCGTGTCTGCATCTCAAATCCAAGAAATCTTTGAAAAAGAAGGCGTTCCTGTTAAAAGCATAAAGCCTCGATTATCCATATCTCTACGTAGTTTTCACTTTCGAGGAGAAGATGTGCATCATAAATACATCCAGAATATATCCAAGGTAGTTGAAGCCTGGACTTCTAATGGAGGTGAAGTAGTCTTCATAGCTCAATGTATGTATAAACATGATCTTCCCCATAACGATGATCGCAATCTCGCTATATCATTGCGGGATTCGTTAAAGGACAATTCTCAGGTTTACGTGTTAAAATCTCTATATCTACCATGGGAAGTAGAGGGTTTTTACTCAGATTCTGATTTGGCATTGTGTACACGTCTGCATGGAGGTGTATTTGCATGCAAGCAAGGCGTTCCCACGATTGCCCTTGCATATGAGCCCAAAGTCTATGGTTTTTGGGAGCAAATCGGGATGAACTCATATTGTATTCCATTTGATAGTACGGCAGAGACGATCTTGGAACGTATAGAAGATGCATTAGAGAACTTTCCGCAAGAACATATTAATGACCGTCTTATCCTACTTAAATCTAAGGTGCCTCGATATGGAGAAATTGCTACTGAATTGCTCAAGTCCAATTGAATCAGGCTTATAATTGTGATAGAGATGCGAATAATATGAAATCAAGTTTTACCAGGGTTCTTTTGCTCGGAACAAATCATCCGGCGGTACCTACATTCGAGATGCTGATTAAAACCGGCCGTTGCTGCGGACTTATCATGCCGCCGAATGAGGAAGTTGGCGACCGCAATAATGAGCTTATAAAATTAGCTGAACTCAATGATGTAAGGACCTCCTTTTCTCTTAAGGATATAGATTCCTTTGGACCGGATTTGATTTTGGCAGCTAATTACCCCAAGTTAATCAGTAAAGATGTGCTTAGTAAATATATTTGTATTAATACTCACTGGTCATTACTGCCTCGTTGGCGTGGTGTGCATCCGACAGCATGGGCGATTCTTAATGATGATCAGAAAATCGGCTACACGATCCATTTTATGGAAGAAGATTTCGATACTGGTGATATTATTTTTCAGGATAGTGTTCTCAATAGTGATGATTTGACATTGTTAGAACTTCATAAGAAATTGGCAAACATGCAAGCCGATGGTGTCCTGAAGGTTGTCGAAAAATATGAGAAGACTGGGCGTTTTGATGCGACAAAACAAAGCCACGAAGATGCTACTTATGTTCCGCAGCGAGTCCCTGCGGATGGACTTATAGACTGGAATTGGTCTGCGAAGCGTATTTTTAATTTAGTGAGAATTTTGCCTGAACCGCAATATCCTGGCGCATTTACTTTTTATAAAAGCCGAAAGTTGGTAATCATAGAGGCCAGGGCGGTTCGTTGTCCCGCATATTGGAGTACTGTGGGCCAGGTGGTTCGGGTAATAAAAGATGTTGGTGTGTGGGTTAAAACCGCAGATACAGTTCTGGAGATTCTCAATATCCGATGGGCTGATGAGTCCGAAGTAAAACCGGTATGGCAGGAGTTGAAAAGAGGAGCCAGACTTGGAATTGATATGAATGATGAAAATCAGAGTTTACTTGCAAGGCTGGAAAAATTAGAAAGAAAAATATCTTCTCTATAAAAGAGATATGAAGTCTAAAACAGTAATAATATTGGGAGCCGATTACCCGCAAATTCCCGCGATAGAAAGAGCCCATAAACTTGGATTCAAAGTAATTTGTGCGGATCAAAATCCCGAGGCTCCCGGCTTATCGATAAGTGATTATCCCCTGCCGGGAATTTCTACTCATGATCCAGACGAGATTATCAAGGCTGTTAAGAAACTTCAACAAAGGAATGTTAATCCAGATGGTGTTCTGACGATGGCTGTAGAGGCCTCTTTTAGTGCGGCTCGTGTTTGCCGGCAATTTGGTTTGCCATCAGCTTCGGTTGAAGTTGTTGATCGTGCTACTGACAAGATTGAACGCTTGAAGGCCTGGAAAGCGGCCGGGGTGCCATGCCCAGAATTTGGCTTTGCTTCGAATGTCGAAGAAGCTGTAGCTGTAGCTCATGATATTGGATTTCCGGTAGTCTTAAAACCTACCCACAAGGCCGGTGCCAGAGGAGTTGTTCGCTGTAATTGCGGAGGTGATGTGCGGGATACGTTTTCTTATGTCATAAGCCATAGCCACACATCTGTCCTGATAGAAGAATTTCTTGAGGGTACTGAGCATTCATCAGAATCGCTCGTAGTTGCCGGCTGTATTTATACAACCGGTTTTAGTGACAGAAATTATGATACCAAATATAAATACCCCCCTTATTTTCTCGAAAACGGAGATACTATCCCTACCGCATTGCCGGAGAATGTTTACAACAGAACTCTCGAGGAAATCGAGAATGCTATAAGGGCCTTAGGTATTGATTTTGGCCCTGCCAAGGGCGATATTTTGGTTACTCGTGAAGGCAAACCTTATATGCTTGAGATGGCCGCTCGTTTATCGGGAGATTATTTTTGTTCCTTCACCGCGCCTCTTAGTAATGGCACTGATATTATCAGCGCTGCGCTGCAGCAGTGCACAGGGAGTCCTGTTGATAAAGGATTATTAACCCCTAAGTATAACAAGGCGGTTGCCTTACGATATTTTTGGCCGGAACCTTTACCCGGAAAAGTCATATCTATAAGCGGGGTTGAAGAATGTCGCGCATTGCCGGGTGTCGAGTTTGTTACATGGGAGCCTTATTGGATTCGCAAGAGTCTGGATGTTGGTACGGTCATCGAAAAACCCACCTGCCATGGAGAACGTGTCGGCTGTGTTCTCACGGTCGCTGAAAATCTAAAAAAAACGGTCGAACTTGCCGAGAAGGTAGTTAGCAAAATCAAAATAGGAATTGCTCCAAGGTAAGAGCAAGTATGCTGATATAACGCACAGAAAAGGAGAGTTAAAGTTAAATCCTCAGAAATCAGACCAGATGAGTTGGCAGATACACGTAATTCCTTCGGTCTGGAAGATAAAGAAATTAGAATGAAGCATAAGGATAGTTTTGTTGAAGTATCCTGTCCGGCCTGCGGAAGTAATGATTCTGATTTTGCATTTGTAAAATCAGATTGCCAATTCTTAGAGTGTAACAAGTGTCAAACCATTTATATAAGTCCGCGTCCAACATCCGCAGTGTTAACAGAATTTCTTGAGAATTCAAAATCCTATAAGTTTTTTGCTGAATCTATTTTTCCTGCTTCAGAAAAAGCCAGGCGAGAAGAAATCTTTAAACCAAGAGTTGATTTTCTACTGAAAAATAGCAGACATCTTAAGTCCAAAACAGGTGTTCTTCTTGAGATAGGGGCTGGTTTTGGAACTTTCTGTGTTGAAGTCAAAAGCAGGAATGTATTTGAAAATGTGATCGCTATTGAACCTGTTCCGGGACTAGCAAGAAAATGCCGTGAACGCGGTTTAGAAGTAATAGACAAGCCATTTGAACAAATAGATTTAGAAGGAAATAGTGCTGATGTTATTGTGTCTTTTGAGGCGATTGAGCATGTATTTGATCCAAGAGATTTTATTAAGTTTTTGTTTCCT
>CAZWME010000361.1:0-5770 GCA_964634515.1 uncultured Pirellulales bacterium
GGGTAGTGACGATCCGTTGGCTGACCCTGAGGTCATCGCAAAAGCGGTATCGGGTGGTTTGTTCGATGCACCTCATCTTAGGGGTCAGCCATGCGCCGCGGGCATTAGTAGGACACTCCCGAAAAATGGTGGGTGTATAGCCGTGGATGAGACAGGAAAGGAATTAAATGAGTATCAACGCCTTCAAGAGCCAGCTATGCGTTTGAAGCTTGACTACGCAAAGATTAAGAGACTCGAACCATTTATTGATCGCTCAACTCTTATGAACAAGGATAGCTTACGATGTCTCCCTAGCTCGATATAGAAGCACTTTTCGAAATGGCTTCCAATGGAACTGATTAGCTCGAAGAGGTATAACTTAGAGATATAATCTTGCTTGAACCAAACCAAATAAAGACTTGCCTGGATTACACTCTCAAGCTTCTTCTCGGAGAAGAAAGCAGTCGTCTTTTGAGAAAGTATATTTCTTATTCTGGGCCGGAGCTTCAGAGGAAAAACACTATTCGTCTGTGTATAGTTCCAAGCGGTTTCTTTGGCGAGGATTATGGAAAACCATCTTCGTTGCCTCGAGTCCCTTTAAAGGAAATCGAAGGTACTCCTTTGCTTTATGGCACACCACAAATACGGCGTGAGGGCGGTCGTATGATTATTCATGCCGACATCATAGCATCGACATATTTCCTTGTAACCCGCTATGAAGAAATGGTTCGCCGTGATGTTCGGGACGAACACGGTCGATTTCCCGGTAAGGAGTCCCTACCCTGTCGTGCAGAATTTATCCATCGACCAATAGTTGATGAATATGCAGCTTTGTTACGAAAATGGCTAAAAGCAGCGGGTGTCGATGTGCCTGAACCGAAAAGACGCTTCTCGGTACTTCCAACCCATGACATAGATATATTACGTAAGTACCGATATGCTTTTCAGCCATTCAGGACGTTGTTGAGTGCTATGCTGGGTCGCCAACCACTAAGAAATGTACCTGAGAGTCTGGCGATAGCTATGAGCTTTAAGAAAGACCCGTTAGACACATTCGCGCAGATAATAGCTTTTGATGCGAGCTGTAGCTTTGGGTTGGCTCAATCACCGATATACTTCTTTATGGCCGGCGGTAAGAGCCAGTTTGATGGTATGTATAATATCCACAGCAAAGTGGCAAAAAGTACAATTAAACTGGTTCACGAATCCGGAGCGGAAATTGGACTTCACACGAGCTACGAGGCAGGCATTCATCCGGAGCGGATTGCTGAAGAGAAAGCGGCACTCGAGGAAGCCTGCGGATTTCCGGTTCATCATAATAGAAATCACTATCTAACATGGCGTGAGATTGAAAATGGTTGGGCATTAGCAAATGCAGGGATAAACAGAGACTCGTCATTAGGATATGCAGATGTCGCAGGTTTCCGACTTGGTGTATGTCGGCCTATACCTCTGTTCGATCCAATTAAGATGCAACTCTTCGGAATTGAGGAACATCCCTTGATTGTCATGGATTGCACGCTGAGCAACGACAATTATATGAATCTAAATGAAGAAGAAGCGTTTAGTTACTGTCAGAGACTTATAAATCAAACGCGCAAGCATCACGGTGAGTTTGTTATGTTGTGGCATAATACAATGTATGTTCCGGAGCAGGACAATTATCATCCAAATCTTTATCAAAGACTGCTGCGCGAGCTTGATTGTGGTGACGAAATTAAATGAATGTAAAACAGTGCGGAATAGGCTCTGTTTTGGAGACTGGTGGAGTAGTTACTAAAGTATTCAGGTGGTTCTGTCATCGCTGGAGTAACTGCCAAAGTTATTTCTAATTATGGTCAGGATATTTTGTCTGTCAGTGAAAAATAGTAAGGGGCAAATCATTTGAATAGGTCTATTAAATTCGTCACTATAGTTGGAGCCAGACCGCAGTTCATTAAAGCAGCGGCAGTAAGCCGGTCGATTGCTGCGCATAATGAAAAATTTCCTGATTCTAAACTCGAAGAAAAAATTGTCCACACGGGTCAGCATTACGATGAGAACATGTCTAAAGTATTTTTCGACGAACTCGAGATTCCACGGCCAAACTACAATCTGGGTGTCGGCAGCGGCACGCATGGTGAGCAAACTGGGAAAATGCTTCAGAAGATTGAGCAGGTTCTGGTCAGGGAAAAGCCCGGCCTCGTTATCGTATATGGTGATACTAATTCGACCCTTGCCGGTGCCCTGGCGGCAGCGAAACTTCATATTCCCGTTGCTCACGTAGAGGCGGGACTGCGTTCATTTAATCGCAAAATGCCTGAAGAGATTAATCGTGTCCTGGCCGACCATGTATCAGGCCTTTTGTTCTGTCCGACTGAGGTGGCTGTCAACAATCTGGCGAATGAAGGGATTTCGAACGGTGTTTATCAAGTCGGGGATGTAATGTATGACAGCATACTTTTCTATTCGAAAAAGGCGAAAACTATCGAGCGGGAAATCCTCAACCGGCTTGATTTGCATTCAAAATCATATTATCTTGCGACAGTCCATCGCGCTGAAAATACGGATGACAGTGATCGCCTTCGAAGTATTTTTGAGGGATTCAACAATATTTCTGCCTCAGAATGCCCTACTCTGCTTCCGTTGCATCCGCGAACGAAGAAGAAACTTTCGGAACTTGGATTAATATGCTCCAACTGTGTCAGGATCATTGAGCCGGTTTCTTATTTAGAAATGATAGCACTTGAGCAGAATGCGAGGGTGATATTGACAGATTCCGGGGGTATTCAAAAAGAAGCCTACTGGTTTAAGGTGCCTTGTATTACTCTTCGCGAGGAAACGGAGTGGGTAGAAACAGTACAATCAGGGTGGAATGTTATAGTGGGAGCTGACGAACAGAGTATTATTAAAGCTGTCTCGGGTGCCGATAAGTTAAACGGTATTTACCAAAAAACAATGTATGGTAATGGAAAAGCAAGCAATCGAATCTGTGAAATTATAAGCGATGGCAGTTAAAATTATACCGTCGGGTAATAGAAATAGCGGTAATGCAAAGCCATGAAGGACAAAATGGGCAGATAAATATCATATGAAAAAAGTGCTGATGCTAACTTATATGTTTTACCCTTGTAATCATATCGCCTCACAACGCGCGGCAAAAATGGCAAAATATCTTCCCGAATACGGATGGAAGCCTCTCATTGTGTGTCCAAAGTGGACAAAGGAAAATTCCAAATATTTCGATCCGGAAATGGTTCCTGAATTTGATAAAAGCAATGTGGCTAAGGCCATAATTTATAAAAATAATTTGTGCCATGGTCCCTTCCGAAAGCTTTTGACTAAATGCATTTCAAATCCCGATCCAAGAATTCTGGCAGTACGTATCCTTCGGAGATTCACCTTATTATTGGAGAAGCATCCTCCTGAGTTCTATTATGGCGCGATCGCTTTTTTGCGAAAATATCTACGAACTAACAGAGTTGATAGTGTTTGGGCTACTGAACCGGTATGTTATACTATGGCGGATTGGATTCAGAAGAATTTTGGACTTCCCTGGGTTGCGGACTTTCGTGACATTTACGACCAGAAGGGTTTACCTGAGCATGAGAGAGGGCAATCGTATCTGAAAAAGGTCGAATCGAGAATAGTCTCTTCAGCCAGCGCCATTGTAACTGTTTCAGAAGCCTTGAAAAGAATTCTTCAGACACGCCATACGACGCCCGTTTCTGTGATTACCAATGGTTTCGATCCGTCCGATTATGATGGTGAGGTTCAACAAAACCGGGAAATATTTAATATTGTTTACACAGGTAAGATAATCTTTCCTTTACGCGATCCATCGCCTCTTTTTGAAGCATTAGCAAATCTAATTAGTACTAATAAGATAGAGTCTTCGAAAATAAGTGTTTCCTTCTACGGCACGGAGTCGGACGATATATTGGACCGGTTGATGCAAAATTATCCTGCTTTAAATAATGTGGCGCATATATTTAAGCGTGTTTCGTTCAGAGAATCCATACAAATTCAGAAGCAGGCCTGCGTTTTATTACATTTGGCTCATGGCGGCGAGAAAGGGATCATGACAGGCAAGGTATTTGAGTATTTGGGGGCACGGCGTCCTATTTTGTGTATCCCGGGCGACAATGACTGCGTGGATGCCTTGTTGAAAGAAACCAAAGCAGGTGTTATTTGCCGGAACGCTGAGGAAACTGCCGCACAAGTCCTGCGTTGGTACCAGGAGTGGCAGAAAACAGGCAATGTATCGTACCATTCTCGAGATGAACAAATTATGAAATATTCCCGTGAAAAACAGGCCGGCCAATTAGCGGAATTGTTGGATAGTATTTGTTTGCGTCAAGATGTTCTTAACTAAAGTATCTGTGAAACTCACAGCCATTTCGATTTCGAGTGGATATGTTTAGGAAGATATTAAAAAGACAGACCGGGATTTTTATATGAAAATAACCTTTGTTTTACCGGGTGGTGGCAGGTCAGGCGGTGTCAAATGTACCGTAAAAGTCGCTAACGGTTTGCTGCGGAAAGGTCATAGGGTTCGTCTTTTGGTTAACAAGGGGGGTAGAAGTCCTCGAACGCAACTTCGCAAATTATGGCTGAGGGCCCGTTATACCTGCAGTAATGATTGGCTTCATTTATTCAAAGGGTCGGTGGAGAGATTTTCCGATATAAGGAAATGCACTTTTGAAAATGAGGAAGTCGTTGTTGCTTCAGGATGGTGGGCAGCTAAAGAGATGCGTCGATTGAGCCAAAATGGAATTATAAAAGTACATCATGTTCGAAGTGTGTTGAAAGATGCTGATCAGATGAGAGCGGCATGGGGTGAGAATGTTCCTAAGATTGTAGTTGCTTCTTATCTGCAAGAGGTTATCGAAAGGATTTGTGGTCAACATGTATGTGCAATAATCCCTGATGGTATGGATGCTGCGGAATTCTATCCCTCGGTACCGGATAGTCAAAGAAATGGAGTGGGAACAATATTCGGCGAAAGTTATCATAAGGATCCTGCGACGGTAGTCAGTGTTTTAGAACGTCTGCAGACGAGTTGTCCGGAGATTCCTCTGCGTGTCTTCAGTGCCCACCGGAAGCCGAAGAATATATCCCGCGAAATATATCATAGACTGCCGTCGCTGGAAAAAGCCAGAGAGATATATTCCCGCAGTCTTGTTTGGTTCCTGGGTAGTTATTCTGAAGGATTTGGCCTTCCCGTTCTTGAAGCTATGGCTTGTGGGTGCGCGGTGGTAAGCACGAGCTGCGGTGGACCACAAGATATTATAAAGAATGGTGAAAATGGTTTTATTGTTAAAGTTGGTGATGTGGAGCAAATAGTAAATAGAGTTAAAATGCTTTTGGATGATGGAGAATTACGTCGGCGATTTGTGAAAAATTCCAAAGAGACATTGGGGAAGTTTTCCTGGGAAAGCTCGATTGACAAATTAGAGGAAACCTTGAGCAACCTCGCAAAAAGTAGATTTGACGACAATTGAAAACAGCTAACGGTTGATAACCGACAGGAGAGCGGTTTGGCCCTGGAAGAGACATTGAAATGTTGGGCCGAACAATGTGGTAACTCACCTCATTCCATCCCATTTGGTGGGGCCCGGAAATCCAGCCCGTGTTATCAGGAAATTTGAAGTTTTGATCGGAACACATAGGGTGCAGAAGTGAAGCCTGAGACACTATTTGTTACATCTATTCTTGTTGTACTTACGATGACAGTACCCAGGAAGTGGATACTTTTACCATTTGTTATGGCGGCCTGTATAGTCCCTCCGGATCAGCGAATCATTATATT
>CAZWME010000362.1:0-5758 GCA_964634515.1 uncultured Pirellulales bacterium
AGGCACTTTAGTCGCTTTAGGCACTCTTTCAATTATACTGTATTCCCGATACACCCTTTTTATGCAAAACAAAGCCAATTTTAGAAATACTAAAATGAACATAACTATAGATATGACAAGTAGTTACGGATATTTTGCCCCGCTGGAGGGGTGGAAAAACAAAGCCAATTCAAACCCAATTCAAACCCAATTAAAGCCAATTCAAACCCAATCAAAGCCAATAAAGCCACAAACCAAACAATTTTTTTCTTTTGCTTCATAACATATCTCCTTTTTATAGTGGCCATTTGCCTATTTGATATTCCTTCAGACTATCTATAGGATTCGGGTAGATATTCCTTGAGTTCAACCCAGTAGATGTCAGACTCCACGCTGTCGATCCTTAGATCCCAGCCGTTGCTGCGGTTGAAGAAGAGATACTTCTTGTCCGGTGAGATTCTGGGGCCGTGTTCAATAAAGGTCGTATTAATCCGATGGCCCAGATTTCGCGGTTTGGACCAGGTGCCATCGGGCAAGCGTAGGGTCAGATATATGTCCCGGTGTCCATAACCTCCCGGTAGATCTATGGAGGTGAATACCATAAAGGATTCATCCGGGGCAATACCGGGATCGCCTCCGTGTGGATGATTCAAAGTAATACGGTCGGCCCGGGTCCATGTGTTGTCCACAAAAGGAGCGAACCATATCCGGATTTTGCCGTACTTGCGTTTGGAACCGAAGTAGACACTGTTATTCGCGGCTATAGAGCATGTAACTTCCCAGGACGGGGAACTTAGTGGCGGTCCGAGTTGCTGCGGCTTGGCCCATCCACATGCCGTTCGATTGCAACGATATAGATTGCATTTGGACTCCGGACGCGCGGCTCTCGTAAAGAAAATACTATTGGCATCCGGAGACATACAGGGCGACCAGGGCAACCAAAGATTCCATGGAATACTCTTTATATGCTCAGGAGCCGTCCAGCCCTGGTCCGTGTTTTCTGTGATAAAGACACCCGTGCCTCGCATGAAACAGAAGGTGTTGCCATCCGCAGAGAAGGTCCCCCAGGCTTCGTACTGGCGTGGCCCTGCATGACAGATGAGTCCGGGAGCAAAGACCTGAGCCGTGGAGCCGGGCGGGGTCTGTCCCAGATACGGTCCCTTGGCAAAGGGCTTTCCGAACACCTGAATAGAACCTACTGCCAAAAGAGCCACAAGCCAAACAATTTTTTTCTTTTGCTTCATAACATATCTCCCTTTACAAAAGTACAACTGGTTTCTAATGTGATCATCCCACAAAAAGAGTTTTGTTTCATAAAAAAAGTAGTTGTTTATCTTAGGGATGTTTATTGATTGGTTAGGATCGACAGCCTGGGATGTAGATTTTTAAGTGTTTGTTAATAAATGATTAATGACTGATAAAAAAGAACTTATGATGCTGACCGAAGAACGCTTTTATGTAGGGGATCGGGGGCGGCAATCTCAAATTCTCTATTCTAAGTTTGAGGAGAATTCCTTGACAGAGAGATTGTTTATCTGATATAAATAAGGTTTGATGTCTCTAATGGCTTTTGGAAAAGAAGGAGGTTGTCTCAAGTCGTTCGTAAATTGCTCCGGGCGGCCCAACACTGCGTTAAGTCGGAGTGCGAATTGTTGTCGCTCGTTTTGTAATTCTTGTTCTTTCAGAAGGAGGAAACAAAATGTCTCACAAATCAGCAAAAAATATCACATTGGGCGTTCTGGTCGCATCGCTGATGCTGGCCTCACCACTTCATGCTGTGGAAAACTTCAAGATCTCCAGCTACGGAGGCGGCCATCAGATATGGTTCGAGGCCGAGGAGTTCGACGAACGCAATCCTGAAAGCGATCAGTATTACCTGGTCGTTGACCAGGCCGATGCGTTCGGGCAGGTGGTCACCCGGGCCGGCGGCGCCGGAGGCATGATTCGATGGACGTTCGATATCAGTGAGGCAGGGGGAACGGGAGGCACCTGGTACTTCTGGGGACGTGTAATAAACCCGTCTAATAATTCCGATTTCATGCTTGTCGAGGGACACCCGGGTGATGATATCCCCAACGGTCCACCCTTTCCAGGAAACCTTGAAGCGACTGAGTTTGATAATTCACAACGCATCTTTGAAGAAAACATGGGGCCTCCCTGGGTATGGGGCAGGGCCGGTCACGAAGATGCGCATACCAAAGAGCTTCAAGACGGCGAGAACTCGATGTACGTCTATCACAGGCAAGGCAATAGTGGTGTGTTCTGGGATGTCTTCGTGTGGACTGATGACGCAGACTATGTGCCCACTGATGATGATTATCGAAATGCTCAGGTAATC
Organism: uncultured Pirellulales bacterium; assembly: GCA_964634515.1. Taxonomy (GTDB): domain Bacteria; phylum Planctomycetota; class Phycisphaerae; order Sedimentisphaerales; family Anaerobacaceae; genus NIOZ-UU13. Next base: position 2,318 of record CAZWME010000362.1, read on the forward strand.
CTTCCCGGCAACGCTTCCGCTCCAATCCCGGAAAATGGGGCGACCGATGTGACCCGAGATGCGGTTCTTAGATGGATGGCCGGAGGTAGTACCTCCCCAGCCAACGGGCACAAACTATACTTCAGTGAGAACATTGAAGACGTCAGTAACGGCCTTGGCGAGATCACCCTTACGCCCAGCAGTTATACAATGCCCCAGCGGCTTAAATTCGCCACGACCTACTATTGGCGAGTCGATGAGATTACCCCGAACGGCACGATAATCGACGGCGATATCTGGAGCTTTACGACCGAACTGTTCGCCTATCCTGTTCTCAATGTCAACGCGACGGCATCGAGCAGTGAGGTGGATAAGGGCCCCGAAAACGTCGTGAACGGCTCAGGGCTCGACAGCACCGGTTTACTCCACGGAAACCAGGGCGAAGGAACCATGTGGTTGAGCGATATGGCTGCGCCGCAGCCGACATGGATTCTCTTCGAGTTCGACAACGTTTACAAGCTCCATGAGATGTGGGTGTGGAATTCCAATGAGAGCTTGGAAATGGCGGTCGGTCTGGGATTCAAAGACGTTCTGATCGAATACTCGATCGACGGCGTCGATTTTGTGACATTGGGAACTACCCACCAGTTCGCCCGGGGAACCGGCTCGAACGATTATGCTCACAACACAACTATCGATATGGGCGGCGTGGGTGCAAAGTTCTTTCGGCTCACCGCCAACAGCAACTTCGAAGATATATTCCCTCAGTTTGGCCTCAGCGAGGTTCGTTTCCTCGCGATTCCTGTAAAAGCCCGCCAGCCCGATCCCGCTTCGGGCGCATTTGACGTGGCTCTGGATCTGGACCTGGCATGGAGAAAGGGCAGAGAGGCGGAAAAGCACAATGTGTACTTCAGCGAAGACTTCCAGTCCGTAGCCGACGGGACCGCGCCGGCCACTACAGTGGCCGATGCCACCAACGGTCCGCTGTCTCTCGATCTCGGTAAGAATTACTTCTGGCGGGTCGATGAGGTAAATGACACCGAGACGCCTTCGACATGGCCGGGCCAGGTGTGGAACTTCACGACGATCAAGTCTCTGGTCATCGACGATTTCGAGAGCTACAATGACCTTGATGAAGGTGAGCTGGCTTCTAACAGAATTTATAACGCCTGGGTGGACGGATACAACGACCCGACAAACGGTTCTCAGGTTGGTCATTTAGATCCTCCATTTTACGAAGAGACTATTGTGCTCAGTGGTAAGCAATCAATGCCGTTTTTCTACGACAACAGCGTTGGAAACTCTGAGGCCACTCTGACGTTGAGTTCTCAAAAGGACTGGACTTTAAAAGGAGTTGGAGAATTGTCACTGTGGTTACATGGTGATCCGAACAATGCTGCTGAGAATTTGTACGTTGCTCTCAACGGCAATGCGGTGGTCAATCATGATAATCCTGATGCGGCAATAGTAGCTACCTGGACACAATGGAATATTGACCTTACACGCTTTGCCGACCAGGGAGTTAATCTGGCGAACGTGGACAGCATTTCCATTGGCCTCGGTGACAAGAAGAACCCGCAATCTGGCGGCTCGGGCATTATGTACTTTGACAACATTGCCATGTATCCCGAGCGTCCGGCACCGGTACTGAAACAGACAAACACCATGTTCGAGGCCGAAGAAGCTGATGTAATCGGTTCAGGTTGGCGGACCTATCAAGATGTGGCTTCGTCGGGAGGCACGCACATCGGCTCCAATGTAGGTGATGGCTCAAACACTGGCGCCGCGCCGGGGCCTGACTGGGTGCTCCGATATGACTTCACCGCTGATGCGGGAATTTACAAGATTGTTACTCGGGTCATAGCCCCAACCGTCGATGAAGACTCCTTCTGGGTCCGGATAGTAAATGCCGAAAGCCAGACTCATGAACACCCCGGCCAGATGGGCACAGGCTGGGTCAGGTTCAACGACATTGCGCCGGGGAACCAGGGGATTTGGGACGAGGTACACAGCAGCGACCATAGTGCAGAGGTTGTCAACTGGACCCTGGCCGCCGGCAATTATACTCTGGAAATCGCAAAGCGCGAGAACGGTGCGTCAATTGACGCCATCCTGATCACAGACGACCTGGCTCTCGACCCGGCGACCCTGCCATAGACAATTGCTCAGACATCGTTTTCATTAGTGCTCTGACGGTTCTGAAACCCTGTCGGAAATGATGTTCAAAAAGATTGATGAGTCCGGATTCTTTTCATCCGGATACTTAATCCGATTACACACCAAAATTTATCATGAAATATCGATATTTTCACAATAATTGACTTTTATTCGGACTCGACATAGGCAAAATCAACATTTGTGGTGTCAAAACGGAGTCATAATGTCACCTGAAAATCAGGGTGTTTTTTAGCTTCTGAAGAAGGTGGCTTTGCGACTGTTATGTCACTTCACCACACCTTCTGTTTCCGGCAGTTTTGCTCGCCACTCGTTAGCCTTTTCCGGCTTGCCCCAGGCTTCGTAGAGGCTTACCAACTGATCTAGCATTTCAATAGTATAGGAGTGTTCTGGTCCGAACTGATTCTCCCTCCGTTGAAACGCCTGCAGGAGAAGTGGCTCCGCCTCGCCAAACCGAGCTTGCTCGATGTATAAGGCAGCCAGTCCTTCCAACTGGCGTAGAACCCTGCCATCCTGCATTCCCAAACGGCGCTGCGTCTCCTGCACCGCCTTATAGAGCCGTTCCGCCTCCTCATAGCGTCCCTGTTTAGCATAGACCCGGGCCAAGAGCCCCGTTGATTCTAGTGTTTCTGGGTGTTCTTCACCCAAAGCGTGACGCTTGAGCTCCAAGCCTCTGCGGCCCAGTGGTTCGGCCTCTTCAAGGCGGCCGATAGCCGTGTAAAGCTCTACAAGGCCGTCTATCGCTAATCGCGTCATGTCATGGTCTTCGCCTAGCGTTTCCAGATATGTCTGGAACACGTGTTTGGCGATTGGTTCGGTCTCCGCGTAACGCTCCTGTCGCAGATATATCCAGACCATGATGCAAAGGGCGCTCAATGTTTTGGGATGATCCTCCCCGAGTTTCTGGCGTCGCAATTCCAGCACCTCAGAACAGAGTGTTTCAGCTTTCGCGTATCGGCGTTGGTACCAGTACACGACGCCAAGCTCTTGCATGCTCGCAAGAGTGTCCGGATGCTCTCGGCCCAGCAGACGCCGTCTGCTCTCGACTACAGTGGTGCAAAGACGTTCCGACTCTTCGTATTTACCTTGACGTAAGCGGAGTAAACCCAGGCTGGCTGTTGAGGCCAGTGTGTCGGGGTGTTCCTGGCCCAGTTGTAAGCGACGAATCTGGTATGCACTCTCGATATGTGGTTCCGCCTCCGGGTAATTGCCCAGGCTCAGGTAGGTGTTACCTAACGTGTGGCGGATTGTTGCCTTGACCAAAGGCTCGTCGCTGAACTTTGTCTT
>CAZWME010000363.1:0-5752 GCA_964634515.1 uncultured Pirellulales bacterium
CCGAATTAAACTGAGAAAGCTATACCCGACAATTTAGGGCGGACTTTGTACTAGTTATTGCGGCCTGAATTGTCAAGGCTGCCAAATCTATCTGGCGACGAGGGAAAAGGACGAAGAGAAACAATATGAAATGAGAGCTGACATAGCTCAACAAATCAAAGAGCTTTACGGCCAGGAAATTAAGCCGGAAGATATTACCGACTGCGATGGATGTAAGGCGGAAAGCGGAAGATTATTCTCAGGAAGTCACAACTGTTATATGAGAAAGTGTGCAAGCCAAAAACATATCGAAAATTGTGCATATTGAGACGAATATCCCTGCCAGGAGCTTGAAAAATTCTTTACCACCTACCCGGACGCCAGAAAAGGTTAGATATGATAAAAACTAAGCTTTCGTTCAACTGAGATTCAAAAAAAAGAAAACCTGTTAAAATTTTTCAACTTTTTTCCACAAACACAACATTGCCCATAAACACTTGTTATACAATCTCTTATGGCGATTAACCACCACGAAGACCTTAGCATTTCTAAAAATAATCGAAAAAAAGATGAAACAAAACTTGATATCAAGGCGTTTATATTATAGATTAGTTTGTGCCACAAACTGATATGCAGCGCAAATTAGCGATATTAAGGTTAAAATTATGGAATCAAAAATCAATTTGAAAGAAATCGAACAGAAGACCTTCAGAGAAAGCAATCAGGACGGCCTGCTGGAGCTTGTAATGGGCCTATGTATGGCAGCGATATCCACACGTCTTATTTCACGAGTTCTGGTCGTTATGTTGGTTCTTCCCATAATTCTCTTCGGCCCTGTACTTCTTGCATTGAGGAAACGATATACATATCCACGGATAGGTTATGTTAAACTCATTCCCGATAAACCGAAAGAAGTCATTGGAGCTGTTTTTCTGATAACGCTTATCGTGATTGTAGTTTTGGCCGTTATCTTTTTCCTTCTCGGGGATGTGCGAGACTTCAATCTCTGGATGAAATGGATTCCAGTCTGGGGTGGTGTGGTCCTGGCGGGTATGTTTAGCTCATTCGGCTCCAAATCCGGCTGCTTACGTTATTACATTTTCGCCATATGGTCATTAATTAGCGGCTTTGTACTGTCGTTCATCCGATTTGAAGCAGTTGAAACCGGCACTCTGCTGTACTTTCTTGTTATGGGGGCCCTGCTGATTCCATGGGGACTTATCACATTCGTTCATTTCTTGCGAAAATATCCTCAAACTTTAAAGGAGGTATCCAATGGCGACGAAAATTGACCTGCAAGATATTGAAATAAAAACTCGCATGGCCCTTCATCGAGATGGACTGGATGAAATTCTGGTTGGACTGTCACTGGGTATAATGGCAATCTTCTTTCTGGATTTCAGGCTTTCGATAGCGATGATTGCAGGCTGTACGATACAGATTCTCTTGAAACCGGCCTGTCGAAGGCGAATAACATATCCGCGAATAGGATACGCAAAGCTGCCGGAGCTAAAGAATAAAGTGACAAGTCAAAAAATATTACTCCTTGCCATAGTTCTTGTTTTGATCGGCGCCGGTTTATTTTTCGTTTCGCAGCTTCGATGGCTGCTGCCGCCCTATCTTGGGATAGTGCTGGCCGGTGTAACTTTGGCCCAGGTTTGGCGGGCTGCACACACTTACGATTATTTTATTATCAGTTTGTTTTTGGCCAGTGGCTTGGTGGGGCTTCTGCTTATATCGCTTGATTACGAATCAAGGGTAGCTACTGCCATACAAGGCTGGGCCCTGGCCGGGCTTTTAATACCAATCGGAATAGTCAGGCTTAATCTCTTCCTTCACAAATATCCTGTTCCTGAAAAGGAGGTTTCCTATGACAACGAAAATTGACCTTAAACAGATCGAACAAAAAGCTTACCGTGGCTCCAATCAAGATGGCCTGATTGAGATTATGCTTGGCATCCTGCTTACCGTATTCGGCGCCACTTTCGGTTCGGCCCTATATATCTTCGCAATTCTCATTCCGGTATTCTTGTTTCCACGTCTCATGGAGGCCATAAGGAAACGATATACCTATCCAAGGATAGGTTACGCCAAATTGCCTGTGGATGATCCGAAGAAAACTGCAAAAGGTATTTTCGTTTATATAACAGTCGTGTTAGTTCTTATGGTCATTTGCTTTCTTCTTTTGGGAAAGGCCAAAGATGCCGCTGCTTATAAAAAATGGTCTCCTGCTGTTATGGGCGTTTTGCTGGTTGGTGGATTTCTCTATTCACACGGCAAGTCAGGTGAGTTCCGTTATATAATCTATATTGTTCTGTCGGTTGGTTTTGGTATCTTGTTTTCGATACTGAAATTTGAATCTTACGATGGCCTTATCATAAACTTTTTCGTTATGGGGGGCATATTCGTAGTTGTCGGGATTATATCGTTCATATTATTTGTTCGTAAATATCCTTATCCAGCAGGGGAGCTTAATAGTGGCAAAGAATGAAATAGATAAAGAAAACCTCCAGCCGCTTTCAGAAATCGACCGGGTAATTCATGAGCCGGCCAGACTTTTAATCTTGGCATATCTGTCCGTGGTTGAAAGTGCGGACTTTCTCTTTCTGATGAACCAGACTCATCTTACACGGGGAAATCTTTCTGCTCACTTGAGTAAGCTGGAAACTACCGGCTATATTGAGATTAAAAAGGAGTTTGTGGAAAAGATACCCCGGACGCTTCTGAGCCTTACCGAAGAAGGCAGGAAGGCATTTCAACAATACAGACACAGCATGAAGCAGGTTCTCGACAGCCTGGCTGAATGATGGGCGAAAAGATTATGACTCGTATGGAAAAAATAGTGTCTATCTCAGCAATGGTATTTTATTGATTGTGTTAAGCTCCGGCTCACCAGCACTTACTTTGATATTTTAAAATCTGAAAAATTGGTTAACATTACCTGCTCATCCTGAACCTGCCGCCTATACCTTACTGGCTTGCTTTATATTGTTAATGAATCTATAATTGCCGCATCTATACAGGAGATTTGTATTATGAAGACATTGACAAAAGAAATATGGATGAACATACCCCAGCGGCGAGCGATTGTATCTATCCATAACGAAGTAGAGCGGCTTGTTGATAAAAGCGGCGTTCAGGAAGGCATTGTGCTTGTTAACGCAATGCACATAACAGCGTCGGTATTTATAAACGACAACGAATCGGGCCTTCATCACGATTACGAGCTCTGGCTGGAAAAGCTCGCCCCGGAAAAACCGCACAGCCAATACCGACATAACGGCTATGAGGACAACGCGGATGCCCATCTGAAACGGCAAATAATGGGACGCGAGGTCGTGGTAGCAATTACAGACGGAAAGCTGCATCTCGGGCCCTGGGAGCATATCTTCTACTTCGAGTTTGACGGCAAACGCAAAAAACGTCTTTTAGTGAAGATTATCGGAGAGTAGGTTGGTGACCCGGTGGAGCTGATACTTTTTTTAATTGAGGTTGTTGTAATATCGCTATCCGGCGTAATGGCGCCCGGGCCGGTGACGGCGGCGGCGATTGGGATGGGAACACGTTCGCGCTACGCCGGTATGCTTATAGCCGTTGGGCACGGCATTGTCGAATTTCCGCTGATGGTGCTGATAGTGTTGGGTTTGGGCAGGATACTGAAACTGCCCACCGCGCAAATTATCATCGGTTTGGCCGGCGGAGCGTTTTTGCTGATAATGGCAATTCAAATGCTAAAGAGTCTGCGAGCGGCAGAAGAACAACAAACTAAAACCACAAAAAGCACACCGGTGTTGACAGGGATAGTACTGTCGGCAAGTAATCCGTACTTTCTCCTCTGGTGGGCAACAGTCGGATTAACTCTTGCAACCACTGCTACCGGAATAGGGATATGGGCCTTTGTGATATTCGCAATCGTTCATTGGCTGTGCGATTTTATCTGGCTTGGCGCTTTAACATGGGCGAGTTTCAAGGGTTCGATATTACTCGGCCCGCGAGGAATGCGAATAGTGCTTATGATTTGTGCTGCGGCACTATTTTTCTTCGGTCTGTTCTTTATCTACAACGCCCTCGTGATTTGGTTTGGGTAATTTTTCACTATCTTGTGAGACATTGAGAACTTGTTTCAGGCTGTATTGAGCCAGGACGTTTCGCTGAGTTTGGTTTATCTGCTCAAGAACCTGCGGCTGGTCGGGTGCTGATTGTGCAAAGCCCGCTACAGACACTGCCTCGGCAATATCCGACAGCCTGATATTGGCCGGATCTTTTACAGGCAGGAAACCCACTTTAGGCTCGGAAGTTTTTGCTATTAATTCCCTTCTGACGAGATGGTCGAGAATTTTGTCTCCGAACTCCGGGGGAACATCTAATTTACTGCATATGACCTCCGGCGAAACCGGGGCCTGATTCTTCATAAAAGCAACAGCTATCTCTCTGACTATGTTTATGGCGGTAAAGTCGTTTGCTATGAAATATTCTTCGTTTTCTTTGGCAGCGGCAATCTCAGCCGCGTCGAGACTGCTCAGATGCTGAGTAGTAAACGTCAACTGCAGGCCGAACAGCACCGCGAGCCAGGTAATATAAATCCAGAACACGGTCATCGGAACCAGGGCCATTACACCATATACCGTGCTGTACAGCTTTAATTCCGTGATACCGTATCCGAAGGCACTTTTGGCAGCTATCCAGACTAAAGCCGCTACTGCGGCGCCCCAAATGGCGGCCTTTGTCTTGACCTTTGTATTCGGCAATACAAAGTAAAGCAAAAAGAAGGCAACGACTGCTACTATATATGACAACAGAATTGGTGCAATATTTGCAAGAAAAGTTTTCTGAAACCACGCAATAGTTGTATATGGACTGGCAATATATATACCGGCCCCAAGAAGCAAAGGCCCAAGAGTCAAAAGTGCCCAGTAGCTGATAATTCGATGCAGAAAATTTCTGCCCCTTCCGACGTGCCAGATATGATTAAACGCCTTTTCTATCGTCGACAATAGAGATAAAGCCGCCCAAACAACAATCACCACACTAAACAGGGTGATCGAACCTTTGTTCACTCCTGTGAAAAACTTACTGACTATCTTATCCAGCTCTTCCGTGATCTTTATTATTTCTTCCGGTTTTTCTTTATCAGGTATTATTTCGATAGTTGACAGGTTAAGCTGCTCATAAACGAGACTCTTTAGATTTTCAGCAACGTTACTATAAGCCGGGAATGACTGGAATATCAAAAGCGTTACGATAGCCAGGGGAACAATTCCGAAAACCGTATGATACGACAGGGCGGCCGCCTGGCGGCCTGCATGGTTTTTCTCCAGAAGTCTGATACAATGAGACCACAGTTTAATCTGAAAGACCGCAAACCGGCCGGCCTTGCCAAGCTGAGTCGTCGGAGTGGATAAAAGCTCCTTAAGCGTTAACATACCTATACCCTTTCAATTCAAGGTTATATCGGCCAATTCAGGTAGGAACCTGCGAAAAATCACAGGTTATATAAAGAAACTTCTACAATCCAACTTGTCCGCAACAAGACCAGATAACCTGTCTTACTTAAATAATTCTTCAAGACCTTTTCGCAACTGATTTTCCAATTGTTGCTTTAACTGGCTCTCAAGAAGTTTAGCAACATTAAGTTCGGGCTTATCGGCAGTACCCATGAGTGGTACCTTAATCCTTTGGTCGTTTGCTTCCTGGCCGATTCTTACCGTTCTACCCGCGGATGTGTAGGGTAAAGTTACCGTCATATCCAGGCTCTTATCCAGCCCGATAACAC
>CAZWME010000364.1:0-5750 GCA_964634515.1 uncultured Pirellulales bacterium
AGCTTAATGGAATCCGGGGCACCAAGGAAATCCGTTCCAGCAGCGCCGAGGGTCTTTCGTTGATTAGTGTGGAATTTAATCCGGATGTAAAGACCGAGGTGGCCCTGCAGCGGGTGCGTGACCGCGTGGAAATAGCCAAAGCTGAACTCCCGCTGGATGCCGAAGAACCTCTGATTCAGGAGATAAATTTCGCTGAATTTCCCATCATGACCATCAGTATCTCCGGTGACGTATCCCCTTACCAGTTCAAGGAGATTGCAGATGACTTGCAGGACACCCTTGAGGCAGTACCAGGTGTTCTAAAGGTGAATGTGCTTGGCGCTCTGGAACCCGAAATCAGGTTGGAGTTCGACCCCGACCGGCTGGCTACGTATAACTTGATGATTCCGGAAATTCTGGCTCTCATACCTTCAGAAAACGTTAATATCTCCGCAGGAGGGCTCGATACAGAAGGTACCAAGTTCAATGTTCGAATTCCGGCCGAGCTTGTTACCGCCGAAGAGGTCGATCACCTGCTCCTGACCGTGCGTGACGGAAAGCCTATCTATCTGTCTGACGTCTCAACCGTTACCGATGCTTTCAAAGACCGTACAAGCTTTTCACGCCTTAACGAAGCTGAAAATGTCACCTTGACCGTCCAGAAGCGTGTTGGGGCCAACGTAGTCCATATCTCCGATTACGTCCGTGCCGTTATCGACCAGGCACAGAAACAGATACCCGGTGCAGTCAAGTTCGACATCACCTTCGATATGTCCAAGTACATCCGAAATACGGTCGCTGACCTGGAAAACAATATCATGTCCGCGCTGATTTTGGTAACAGCCGTGCTTTTGCTGTTTTTAGGCTGGAGACCGAGTACAATTGCGGCTATGATCATACCCTTGAGCATGCTCATCACTTCCTTTCTCATCCAGATGCTTGGCTACACACTGAATATGATCGTGCTCTTTAGCATGGTGTTAGTATTGGGCATGCTCGTTGATAATGCGATTGTCATCGTGGAGAACATTTTCCGACACTTGCAGCTCGGATATGGGCGAACCGAAGCTGCGATCCTCGGAGCTCGAGAAGTTGCCTGGCCGGTCATCACTTCCACGTTCACGACTGTATGTGCTTTTCTTCCCCTGATGTTCTGGCCGGGCATTATGGGTGACTTTATGAAGTATCTGCCGATCACCTTGTCTCTGGGCCTGCTGTCCTCGCTCTTTGCAGGGCTTGTATTCAATCCGACTATCTGCTCTGTATGGGCCGGGCGTGTAACACAGCGGTCAAATACAGAGAATTGGTTTATCAGGGGCTACAGGTGGATTCAACGAGCCGGTCTGGAAAATCCGGGCATGACTTTATTCCTGGCAATGTGTCTCCTGGTCGGCCTGACGATTCTTTACGGCAAAATTGGTAAGGGCACTGAATTCTTCCCGGAGGGTGACCCGGAACGTGCCATAATTGACGTGCGTGCCCCACAGGGTACGAATATCCACGAGACAGACCGTATCGTGCGTATAATCGAGCAGCGAGTCAAACCCTACAAGTCGTATATAAAGCACGTCATCACGAATGTAGGAGCCTCTGGTGGTGGGATGGACCTGGTAGCAAGCGCCGGTGGTCCTCACCTGGCCAACGTTACGTTGGTTTTTTACGACTTCGCAGAGCGCGTTCGTCCTTCGTATGAAATCATCGCGGAGATTCGAAAAGATATTGACGACATCTCCGGCGCAGAGATTAAGATCGAAGCTGAAGAAGAAGGTCCGCCCACGGGTGCCCCTGTCGCCGTACGTTTAATAGGAGAGGACTTTAAGACACTCGAACGCCTTAATAACCAGATCTACCAAACGATCGCAAATGTGCCAAACATCGTCAACCTGCGAAGTAACCTGGAGGCAACCCGTCCGGAACTGGCCTTTACCGTCAATCGCCGCGTGGCCATGCTCCTCGGCGTCAACACCGCCACGGTGGGCAACTTCCTCAAGATGGCCGTCTTTGGCACCAAGGTGGGAACTTACCGTCAGTTCAACGATGAATACGACATCACCGTACGCCTTCCCCTTGCCCGTCGTCTCAATATCGACGACATGTACGGCCTGCACATTCCAAACGTATCCGGAAAAGCTGTACCGCTTAGTTCACTTGGCAGCTTCGAGTACCGCGGTGGATTCGGGACTATAAACCGCGTCGATCAGAAACGCGTCGTTTCCCTAACTGCCGACGCCGAAGGCCGGCTCAGCTCCGAAGTGCTCAGTGACGTTCAGAAAAAACTCTCCGAGATCGAGCTGCCGCCCGGTTACGAAATTCGCTACGCCGGGGAAAAGGAGATCGAGGACGAGTCGCGTGCTTTCCTGGGAAAGGCCTTTGCAATTGCACTGCTGCTGGTTGTCCTGGTTCTGGTCATCCAGTTTAACTCACTTATGGTCCCGCTGATCATAATGACAACTGTAATCCTCTCACTCATTGGCGCGCTGACAGGATTACTAATTTGCGGCTTGCCCTTCGGGATCATTATGACAGGTATTGGAATTATCTCTCTGGCGGGTGTTGTCGTGAACAACGCCATCGTTCTTCTTGCCTATACCCGGCAGTTGCAGCGGCGCGGGATGGACCTCCTTTCCGCTGCGGCAGAGGCCGGGGTTACGCGCCTGCGACCTGTGCTCCTGACCGCAACAACAACGATCATCGGCCTCATACCTATGGCCGTTGGTATCTCGTATGATTTCCATACTTTTACCTGGGCTACCAAGAGTGAGTCCAGCCAGTGGTGGCGCAACATGGCGGTTGTCGTCATCTTCGGTCTGGGCTTTGCCACTGTTCTGACACTTGTAGTGGCTCCCTCGCTCTACGTTATGCTTAGTCGCTTCTCCCTTCGGCTGGGTTTCAAAGGAATCGACGCCGACCATCCGGACGACAAACCAGAGACATCCGTTAATTGATTTTAGCAACACCTTCCCAATGACAAGTATGAAATATAAGCTCTAAAAAGCATTGCGGATTTCAATTCAGGCGGGTAAATTAGAACATCTGTTGAAAGAATTTGGACAACCGCTGAATATTATTTTCCGGACGATGGTTTTCTCTGTAAAGGAGCAGGCAATGAAGAAGATTGTTGATTTGTTGTGTTTGACGGTTCTAATATTCAGTGTCTCCTGCGGGGACAAATCAGAACCGTCAAAGCCGCTCATCGGTATTACCAGCGCTTATAAAATAAATGAGCAAAATAATTCCTTTTCGACTTCGGTAAATTTTGCTTATATACAGGCTGTGGCTGATAATGGCGGTATCCCTCTGGTTCTGCCGACTATCTCTGACGAAGAGATTATGCAGCGATATGTCCGGCATCTGGATGGCCTGGTGCTGATAGGAGGCGATGATATCCCACCTTCCGCATATAACGAGCAGCCTCATGAAACCGTTAAAGTAATGCCTGTGCGGCGTTATAATTTTGAAAGAAAGTTGATATCTTTGTGGTTGAGCAGCGGCAAACCACTGCTGGGGGTTTGTCTCGGAATGCAGTTAACAAATGTTGTTTCAGGTGGCTCGCTCATTCAGGACATACCTTCTCAGGTAGGTACAAAAGTTAAGCATCGCCAATATCATCAGGTAAAGATTGACCCTGCCAGCTCCCTGGCGAAGATCCTTGAGGCAACTGAGGCGTCTGTTTACTCGAACCATCACCAGGCGGTCAAGGACGTGGGAAAGAATTTGAAAGTTGTAGCCCACAGTGACGATGGCGTTGTTGAAGCCATGGAAAGAATCGATGGGGGATTCGGCTTGTTCGTCCAGTGGCATCCTGAACAGACCAACAATGCCGAACACCGAAACGCGATTTATGGTGCCCTGGTAAGAGCTTGTACTGTTCGAAACTAATATTTTCCATAATAAAGACAGGGAAAAGGAAAGTGAAGATTATTGAAACAACATCGGGCCTTGAGGAATTAACGAAAATGAAAAAAGGCTGTGTGCTGACTATCGGCAATTTCGACGGTGTTCACCTCGGCCATCAGGAAATAATCAGCCTTGCCCGAAAGCTCGCCGACCAAAGGGACTCTGAGCTTGTTCTGATGACTTTTGAGCCCCATCCAGTGGCTATCTTATATCCGGAAAAAGCGCCAGGTGTATTAACGACGATGGTATTGAAGAAACATTTACTCGCCAGCTTAGGTGTCGATTGCATGGTAATTCTGGAAAGCAGCTATAGGATTTTGAACCTCTCACCGGAAAACTTTGTCGATGAGTTTCTTCAAAAATCTTCCAGGCCGGCTGTTGTGGTTGAAGGAGAAGATTTTAATTTCGGTTACGGCAGAAGCGGTAACGTCCGGATACTAAAAGAATTGGGAGAGAAATTCGGTTTCGAACTTGTTATTATCGACGGTAAAGAGATTGAACTTGCCGGCGAGCAAAATACCAGAGTCTCCAGCACACTGATTCGCCATCTGCTGCACAAGGGCAAAGTAGCGGATGCCGCACAAGCCTTAGGCAGATATTATCGCCTATCCGGCCGGACCACTCCGGGCAAGGGAAAAGGACGACAGTTAGGATTTCCTACCGCAAATATCGAACCGGTGAACCGGATAATACCTGCCGAGGGTGTCTATGCCGGCTTTGTGGAAATAGCTGAAACTGAAGAACAACTCTGCCAAACTAAAAACAAAATACCCGCCGCATTTAGTATAGGAAGAGCCAAAACTTTCATCTCCGACCACCCCCTGCTGCTTGAAGCCCACATACTCGAGCAGGACACGGGAGATTTATACGAAAAATACCTCGCTATGGACTTCGTACGCTTCATCAGACACCAGCAAAAATTCGACTCACCCGAACAGCTCTCCGCCCAAATCGCAAAAGACTGCAAAAAAGCAAAAAATATTTTAGATATAAAGAGCGCAGAAACATAAGCAAAATTAAGATTAATATCATGGCAGATGAATTGAAATTCAGATTTGCCACTGAAAGTGATGTTCCATGGCTGGCGAAGATGAATCAGCAGCTTATTCAGGATGAGGGGCATCGCAATAAAATGACGCTGCCTGAGCTTGAGCAAAGGATGTCGGATTTCCTTCAAAAAGAATATGATGCCGTTATCGCCGGCTTAGGTCAGGCCGACATCGCTTACGCTTTGTATAGACAAGAGCCTGAATGGTTATATTTAAGACAAATCTTTGTGATAGAAGAAATGAGACGTAAAGGCTTTGGCCGCAGGTTGATAGAATGGCTGAAAAATAATCCCTGGAAAAAATGTAAAATAATCAGAACCGATGTTTTAGTCGATAATATAGATGGCATTGATTTCTGGAAAGATGTAGGATTTAGAGAATATTGCATTACAATGGAAGCAGAATGCTAACAAAAGAATAATTGTTGATTTCGCAAAGGACTAGCATGATAAGAAGCGACGATTTCCAAAAAGCAGTTGATTTAATTAATAGTTCCGGCAATGTTCTGCTCACGGCACATACCAAGCCGGATGGTGATGCCTGCGGCTGTATCGTGACACTTTCCAATGTCTTACAGAGTATGGGAAAAAAATCCAGAGCGCTCATGCTCTCGCAAATGCCGGATTGGTACGATTTTTTGTTTGCTCAAAAACTTCCCGTCCTCGGCGAAGATATTGACCTCAATCAATTGACTGATGGAAGCTTCGGTAGATTTGATTTGATAATAATTGTCGATACGAACAGCCTCAGCCAGTTGCCCAGGTTTGACCAATACTTAAAACAAACCGATACGCCTGTCCTGGTTTTCGACCACCACGCAACCGC
>CAZWME010000365.1:0-5715 GCA_964634515.1 uncultured Pirellulales bacterium
GCTCAGAAAAGTGTATGAAGATCATCAACGAACAAAATACCTTTCTTGGCCCTTTTCACATCGTTGATGACCGCCTTTATTCGCTCTTCGAATTGTCCGCGATATTTTGTTCCGGCTACCATCATCGCCAAATCAAGCACTACCATCCGCTTGCCTTTGAGGATTTCAGGTACCTGCTTGTTGATTATTTGCTGGCTAAGCCCCTCGACAATTGCTGTTTTGCCAACGCCCGCTTCACCTAACAGAACCGGGTTGTTTTTCGTACGTCGGCAAAGTATCTGTATCAATCGCTCAATCTCTTTTTGTCTGCCTATTACCGGGTCAAGTTCATCATCACTCGCCAATTGTGTAAGGTCTCTGCCAAAGCTGTCCAGCGCCGGTGTTTTACTTTTTGGCTTTCGGCCTGCCGTCGGGCTCATCTTCATCCCAAGGGCGGCGGGACCGTCATCCACACCTGCACCTAACAAATTCAAAACCTCCTGACGCACATCCTCAAGCTTCAAGCCAAGGTTCATAAGAACCTGGGCTGCTATACCTTCGCTTTCTCTGAGCAGACCCAACAGGATATGTTCGGTTCCTACATAATTGTGGTTAAGCGACCGGGCCTCTTCAATTGCGTACTCAATGACCTTTTTGGCCCGTGGCGTTTGTGGAAGCTTTCCCATAGTAACCATATCAGGGCCGCTCTTGACCAGTTTCTCAACCTCAAGACGCAGCTTTTTTATATCCACGTCGAGATTTTTCAATACCGTTGCACCTACTCCGCTGCCTTCCTTAACCAGCCCGAGAAGGATATGTTCGGTACCTATATATTCACGGTTAAAGCGCTGGGCCTCCTGATTGGCCAGCGCCATAACTTTGCGTGCACGATCTGTAAAGCGCTCAAACATCTTCTACCTCGAAATTTACTTCTAAAAAAGAGCCAAAACAGCTCTTTATCATTTGTGCCTGATAGATATGTGAATTATTGTCATCAAGCAACAAAGTTTATTATATCACACTAAAGCCATCTGTCAAATAGGCAAAAAAATACCCTGAGTCTCCCTTAACAGGAAGGTGGGTGCCTGTTACTGTTATTTATATGCCCCAAATCGGGCTGATGTTCGTTTTCTTCACTAACATTTTTCTTCCGTTTCAATTTTATCGACAAAAACAAACATCAACTTTTCAGTTACCTGTCCGGTAAACGACTTTTTCTTTTGTCGGCAAGTATGGATTCTTTGTTATTACAGAATAAAGCGTCCTGTACTTTTCGGGGGAATATTTTGCAGAACATCAAAGCTCTGGCAGAAACCAGCTATGACAATCGTATTCCGATAACATCCAATAATGAAGGTTTACTATTGAATCTGTGGTTTGTTATCTATGTAAAATTGAGGGTCCCTTGAGAAATTGTCTGAAAGCAAATATCGAACAGAGGCAGACTTTTTTGCAGATATTGGAAAATGGATAAACTTCAAAACCGTCACTGTAGAAGGCAAAAAATTCCGCAAAGAATCGGTAAGATATTTCGCAGAAACCCGTTGGCCTGCAAGTCAGCAGATGCCGCTTTCGCTTGGGATTAGACCGGCTTCCCCAGCCGGCTCATAAGCAGTAAGCAATGCTTGCATCATGTCGATTATAGTAATTATTCCCCGAAGCTTTTTTTGCTCATCAATTATCGGAAGGCAGCTTATATTCTTCTTGTATAGTATATCTGCAGTATCGCATATGCTGTGACTGGGTAAAATATGTACCACATCTCGCACCATAACATTCTCGAGTGGCGTTAGGAAATTTGTGGTCCATGAATCGGCTGCAAACAGATGCTCTCGAAATCTCTTTGGAGCCGACGGAGGTCGCCTGCCGGCATAGGGAAGATTCCGCAGAATGTCCCTGTCGGACACCAGGCCCAAAAATTTTCCCTGCTCATCTGTAATAATTATGTGCCTGATTTCTTTGGCCTGCAAGACCTCGATTGCTTTGGCTAAGTTGTCCTGAGGACCAAGGCAAATCACCGATTTGATCATAATATCCTGAATGGGTTGAGAAGCCCATGATGACAAAATATCGCTTTGGGCTGAGTTTTGAGAGGCCGTGTTAATAGCGGCTGCGGTTTTTTCAGATTTCGGGCATAGCTGGTTTATAGTTTTACCAACTGTTGATAAAAGCTTCATCAGGTCGTTAGTCGTGATTAAACCAGCCAAATCAGGGCCATCGAGAACGGGTACCATATCAATATGGTTACGTATCAGGGTTGTAATAACCTCGTGTATCGGTGTCTGCGCTGAGACAGACTTGGGATTTCTGGCAACTATATTTACCAACAACTGCTTCAGTGCTCTTTGGTCTGTCAGTTCCTCGTTTGGCTCTTTGGTATTAGGTGTGCTCAGTCGAAGCACATCTCTTTGTGAAACTACACCGATAAAGCAGGGCTTTCTTTCTCCTTCGTACGGAAGGTCCACTACCGGAACGTGCCGGACCCTGCTATTCTTCATAAGTTTTAGGCAATCCCTGACGGTATGGTCGAGGGTAAGTCTCTTAACCGTGGTATTCATAATGTCACGGGCAACGCGCATTGGCTTAGGACGGATACCTTTCTCAGTGCAAATCTGTTCAATCAAGTCAATGAGTTTGAATTGCTCGTTTTCCATACCGTTTCATATTCTCCGGTTCGATTGTATCATCGTCACAAGAGAACTATTGCCGCCCCTGGAGCTTATCGGGCTTTTTATCGGCAAAGGTTGTGACCGACTTTAATGCATTTTCACCGAATTATACTGAAACCGCTTCTAAGGTTCGTATCCTAAATTTTTCCATGTTGCTTTCTGCAATTTCATTAAATCAGTATTAACGGGTTGATTTTTATCTACTCCTCCTGGGGATTCGGAGACTGCCCATGGTTAGTTACCATGGGCTATGGTGTGTTGGTCCCTATCGTCGGCATATATTATCCGGGCCAAACCTAAACCTTTGGCCATCATATCTTTTTAAGGTCCGAAAACCAAAAGAAATGCCCCCATTTTGTCTCTACAATTTCAACTGTACATTCTCTGCTAAAAATACAAAGGAGGGGGGATGCTTGTCAATGTAAGTTCGCTGTTTCACAAGCGCCTGAGGCGTTTTATAACGAAAGCTGACGGCGGTTAGTAAGAATCAACATATAAACTCAACTGCCAAATCCTTCAACCACAATCCATGTTAAAATTTATTTCTGCAGCGGATTTGCTCTGACTTTTCAATCCTCATTTTTTTAAGCTGATATTGAGATTGGCCGGTATCTTTCAAGACAGAATTTACCCGGACTGTCACGATTGTTGATATGCGTTTTTTTGCCTTCTGTATTTTACGCTTTTCGCCTTACTGATTATTTTCCTCAAGCAATTTTCTGAGGTATGCGTTTTCCCGGCGAGTTGCTTCAAGGTCGAAGACCTGGTATTTTATGCATACCCGCAGGTAATCAAGCGATTCCTGCAGGCTATTTATGCTCTTTTCAAGTTTCTTACGATTTGCCTGTGCCTGTTTGGCCAGCTTGGCCAGCTTTGTATGTTGGGGGTTGGCTGTCTCTCCGAATTCCTTGACCAGTTCATTAAGTTTGTCTTCCAGGTTTGTTTCATCCATCGCACTGTTCTCCTCACAAATAAAACTTCTTTTCAAATCACCCTGCGATAGGGAACCCCCATAGCCCCCTGTTTTTATAATATAGCAAAGCTTATGCCCAAACACTTTAGAGGCTGATTTTCGCCGAATTTTGATGCTTACCCTTAAAAACAGCCCCCAAAACGCACCTTCTGTGTCACCCTTAAGTTTTGTTTGTCCTTTCCTAAAAACAGCCTTTATAGGGGTTAAAACCTCATGTTGCCAAAATGCAACGTTTCGGGTTTGCTTAGACTTTGTCGCTTTGGATAACGACAGTATCATACAATAGTTAGAATGACGTTGACTTTTGTAAACATTGCTGTTGATTTCCTGTGCAAAAATGCCTTTTCAGCCTAATAAAGCAGCTTTTTTTCTTCAATATAGCAGCATTTTATGGCACATTTGATGGAAGGCAGCCTATATACGATGAAATAGTGGAAATCCCTCTTGCTGCAGTAAGAGATCAGGAAATTATTGTTGATATACTGCTTAAACGCTGAATATCAGGTCGTGTTTTCCCCGTTCCGGGGCAGGCAATTGCCCCTGGCACCGCGCACAATTAACCTGAGCCAATCCCCGGTGTTTACCGCAAATGGGGCATTTGATAACAGCGGTGTGATTAAGGGCCAGATACGTTAATAAGCCGACGATATTGAACAATCCTGTGAAAACCAACCAAAAGACGAATCTTGCCCAGGAAGTTCGTCGAGCCCAGCCGTGCCAAAACACATAAACCATGATAAGGCCACTTAATATCCGGTTTATCATACCCTGATATGGCTGAAGCCCCTGTATACCCACCAATAAATCATAGGATAAAGCCCCCCTGTTCTGATATAGATATGACCGGGACCAGAATCTTGCTCTGAAATAAGTAATTAAATCATACAAACCAGGTGAGAATTGACTTACATAACGATGAACCGGCGGCCTGGAATCTCTTTTTTGGATCAAAGGCTCGGATAGGGGAGGCCTAACATATTTATAACGATTCATCAATTCAAGTTCACCGTTATTTACTTTATAAAGCTCTGTCCAATGGTTCCATGATTTGGTCCGAGCTTCATGCATCCATTTATCAAATTCCTGTTTTGAACTTTTAATGTTCGGGACAGGCGGCATGTCACTGCCGTAATTACGCACAAAATTTTCCTGCTTTGTGTCGGTAAACGATGGACTGCGTAAGTTGAAACTAAACTGCTCTTTCGGCTCCCGTAATATCAGGTGGTGTTGGCCGTCCGTTGTTTGGCAGTGAATCAAAGGTCGGTACTTGTCTGGGTCAGCGTACTCTTCAGCATCCGATTTAGCATCTATCCAGGCATGCAGGTGCACTCTTCGAATATCTGAATCGGTACTTTCAAAAACCAGTTCTACTTCTTTCTTTTCAAAATTGATTTGGTAGATACTTTTTTGCGTTTGAAAAAGTGATATTGGATTGTATGAATCAACCGGGCACCATGCGGCAAACTGCACAAAATCTTCGAATGGTTGTACTTTCGATTTTGACTCAGTAAAACCATTCGAGCCGATGTAGCCGATTTCCTTGCCTTTGATATCATAACCTTTGAAGTATTGTGCGGCAGGATGATAACGCCAAAGCTGCTCTACTTTACTATCTGAGCTGACAGGTATCTCAATATATCGAGAAAAGTTCGGTGTAATTGCTTGTGCTCGCTTCATGTCCTGCTGTGAAAAGGCCTCATAGTCTCGTAATTGTTTGGCCCAGGAAAGGTATTCATAAGGCTTTTTATCGCTTTGACCCTCCCAAAGCAGGTTATCGTTAACATCATATATCTGCTCTTGATACTTCCGGTCGTATAAATGTTCCACTCTGTCGATTAGGTGAATCGTTCCATCAGGTAAAAACTCTTTTGACGATCTGCGGATCCTTTCTTGTCGGTTTTCCTCTTGACTAAGCTCTGCTTCCTGTTTTTCTTTGGCCTTGGAATATCTTTTTCGGGCATATGATTGTTCTATTTCAATACAAATACCCTGCAAAATCGACACTGCCATAAGAATTATAAGAGCCGTCATAAAGACTGTGACCGGCTTTGCGATGTATTGAAATTTGTTTCGTAGTTTCATATTTCTACTCCA
>CAZWME010000366.1:0-5681 GCA_964634515.1 uncultured Pirellulales bacterium
GGCCGGCTGCCGGTTGCTCCGGGCACTTGGGGTTCGCTGCCGGTGATGATTATTTTCGGCCTGATGTGCCAGCTTCACTTGCCAGAGCTCTCGATATCAATTGTAATGGCGGCTCTGGTTTTGGCCGGCTCTGTTATTTGCGTGAAATTTGCACCGGAAGTAATTGCAGCGACGGGCAATAACGACCCCGGCGAGGTAGTTGCCGACGAATTAGCCGGCCAGGCGGTCACCTTTTTAGCCGTAATGTTTTTAAGCCTGGATACATTATCGACCGGACAGATCTGTATCACTGCGATATTCGGCTTTTTGCTGTTCAGATTATTCGATATCGCCAAACCCTGGCCGATACATAAACTCGAGAAGCTTCCCAAAGGCTGGGGAATTCTCGCAGACGACCTGCTCGCAGGAGTCTATGCCGGCATTGTATTATTTTTCTGTCACGAAATCGGCCTGGTGAATTACATAAGCGGAATTTTCCATCCCGAGGATTCTTCTCTCAATGTTCTGCACATCGCTGCTTCAAGTATCGTTCAGGGTATAACTAAATTTCTGCCGGTATTATCATCCGGTTTGGGATTGGCGGCTAAGTTGCTTTTTTTGACAGGTTAGAAAACAACAATGGCAGTAGATTATAACGTTGACGTTTGTAAGAAGCTTGAAGCTGAATTTCGCGCAGCTCAGTTGCATCGTCCGATGCGCACCGGCCGTTACGATGCGGGCACCGAGCTTACTTATCAGGTCAGCGGTTTTGCCGGGACAGAGCAGGCGAAGGTCCATCTGGTTATTGACAAGTTCGTCGGAGGCGGCTTCGCAGGCCAAGTGTACCTTGTAAAAATTGCCGGGATAGATGGCTCGATAGAGGGCCTCCAGGCCGGCCAATCCTATGCGATGAAGATTCTCATTCCACCCTCCGGTTTCTCCCGCCTGTTCCGTAATATCCTGTATTGGATTGGCTTCCAGGGCCCGTTCCAGCTTCAGGTCAATCCCGCCGCATCGAAGGCCGGAGCGCTCTGGCAGAAATTTATCCGCCGCGGTGCAAAGATTCGATTCGGCGACGAAACTGCCGTCAGAGATATTTACGCAACCTTCGTCGATGACAAGCTCGGCAGTTGCGGACAACTGAGCGAATGGATTGAAGGACGAACGTGGCGGCTGGAGGTCGATGACCGAGTAGATTTATTGACAAAGTGGCGTCATAACAAGCTGCTCGATGAATCCGCCATCAGCGAACTCGGTTCACCGGAATACCGGGCAAAGTGCAAATTTATGGCCGAATTTGTCGAGCTTCTGCACGACATAGGAGGCCGGGAATTTGCCCGGCAATATGAATGGTCAACGTGTAAAAGCCAGCCGAACGTCCTCAAACGCCACGAAACCCATGACAATCCGTCAGGTGGTTTGGTAGCGGTTGATTTCCGGGCCGGCCTTGCCCTGCTGCCGTTTCTGCCTATGAGTCCGGGCGATTTCAAGCTGATAGGTAAAGGATTTATGCGAGGCTCTCTGGTGCAGTTTGACCGGGGTGATATCAGCAAGCTTGAGGCTTTTATAAAAGCACATGACGGCGAATTTGCAGATATGCATCAAATGCTGGAGGACCTGAAAACCGCCGAGCAGATTTATCGAAACTCTATTCCGGATATTACGCACAACCATGTCCGCCTGCTCTACAGCGGCAGGCTCTGGTCAACGATTTTTTCCAGCGCCGTAACCGGATGGACTGTGCGCAACCTGGTTGACGACCAGCACGAGCACAAGCTGCGCAGCAGCAGGATTTTGACATTGCTCTTCTTTATCGTTGGAGCGATACCTTTTCTGGGCAAATTAATTCGTCGAATCTGGGGACGGGCTGACTGGCGCAGGCACTACGGTCAAATACTTACGAGCTGGAAATATTTTCAACGTGCCATCAGAGGCAGGATGGCTGAAAAAGTTATCATTTGGCACAGGGCCGGACGCCTCGATGACGAGGCAGCACTCAAGGTGGCAGCAACGCCCTGGCGGTTTTATTGCCACTTTCCGCTGTCGATTTTGCCTGCAGGCCCGCACAGGTTTTTAACCGACAGCAAATACAGAAAGGAAAAGCTGGCATATATATTCCTCCGGCCATTCAGATTGTATTTCAACTCCAAGCTGCGCGAGCAGTGGCTTCGTGATATGGTAATCAGCGGACAGCAAAAACATATTCTCAGCGATGAGGACGCCCGGACCATCCTTTCTCAGGTCAACGAACCATTCATTCAGAAGTATCTAAAGAGCCTGGCGGTGCATGTCTGTACTTTGCCGGTAACGCAGATTGTCTCTGTCCTGATAGCAGCTATTTTTGTCTGGACTCATCCCGAAATGCCGAGAGCACAGTCGTGGGGTATTGGCATCGGTATTATCGCATTCTTCCAGGTAGTGCCGATTTCGCCCGGCTCATTGGTTCGGGGGCTGTATGTATTATATCTTGTAATACGCGAGAGGAATTTCAAGGACTATAATATCGCGGTTTTTCTGGGTTTTTTCAAATACGTAGGTTACCTTGCTTTTCCGATTCAAATGACGTATCACTATCCCGCCCTGGCAAGATTTATGGCAGCCCACTGGGCCACCGAAGCCGTGCATATTGTCCCGGTTTTCGGCGAACGAGGTGCACTGCTGGAACATTGGGTATTTGGCTTGTTCTATAACCGGCCTTTGACAATACGGCGTCGAATGCGAAAGCGGGCACAGGTACGCACGCAGACCAAGCCGCGATACTGGCACGCAGGTTTGTGTGCAATCGGGATTGTGGCATTATTTGCTCTTGCCGAGTTTCTTTACATAGAGAAGGTCGGAGTACCGCCGGATTTTAATAAACTGTGGTGGCTTGCCGTTCTTGTAGCCCTAATTTGTGGTGCGATTGTAACTTTGGGTTGCGGCGGGGCGGCATTAACCAAACGCCTTGCTGCTGCGGCTGTCTGCGGGGTATTGATTGGTGCGCTTTCCACGGCGGTTTCGGCGATACTGAGCTATAACGGCGGTATTGTGGCGAGCTGCGTATGGCGGGTATTTATTTTTGCGATTGTCTCAACTATCGGGGCGATAATCACCGAGCTTAAACTGCCCGATGCGGATATGAAGTAATATCGCCCTTCCTTGATGCTGTTTAGTTCAAATATCGAATCAAACTTAAATAAGATTTTCACAGGCGTTCTAACATCAGATTCCCATTGATTACGTTCCGCACCCCTGGTAAGAACTATAGTGTTTAATTTAAATAATCTGGAAAAATGAATATTTAGGCGTATAATAATTGCTCGTTTGATTATATGATATAGAGCCTGAACTTTGTTATGGTTGCCGGGGTATATTCCCCGGAGCCTTTTGTTGGGGTTTTTCTGTGATGACACCGAATAGTTATAGTTCGCTTTGTGATGATTTTTACCTCGATATGTATATCAATACCGAGCTGGAACTCCCTACAGAGCGCGATACAATTCTGTCCTTTTTCGAACGTATACACAAACAATACCCGTCTATGGGCCGTTTCTATCGGCGCGAGAATAACGAGTATTATCTTGAGGAAGACCGCAACCCCGGACAATATCGCTGGGTCAGTCTTGAAATAGATCGTATCGGTTCCGGAATGGTCAATCCTTCCGATTTTGATACGGCTTACGATCAGGACAGATTAGTGCTCGAGCTTGTTCCTTATATGCTTGGAGTAAATCATCTCGATATCGATTCGTTGGATGTTACTTTCGCTATGGATTTTGATTATGCGGGCAGCCATGATGAGGTTATCGCTGAGGCACTGCTCTCGCAGAGCGCTTTTAGCGGCCTTCTGGATTTGCCCGGGGCGAGACCTATCGGCTTTTCACCGTTGCTGGTAATAGCATTGTCAGAGGATGACCGTACTCAGGGACGAATCAGCATAGACTCAAAAACAAGCGTCTATGAGCCGAAGAAAAAAGGGCGGTTTACGGAAGAGGCGATAAGCTTGTCTTTTACCGTCCGCCGGTTTCCGGCAACGGACGAAAAATTCGACGCGTTAAAATCCTTTGCACTTCAATGTCGATTGGCTGAAGAGTTGATGGCCGAGCAAATAGTGCCGAATTTTGCTCAGCCTTTAACCGAGGTAATCGCGCAAAAACGGTTAACATAGATTCCACAAAGGGACCTTCGATGGCTGTCGAGGCACCGATAAGTAAGTACAAAAAAACAAATTTCAAAATCTTTTTTGGTATTTGCATCGCAATTGCGATTATTTTTGCCTACGACGGCTATCTGAGCAAATACAAATGGTCGGGACGTTACAGCTTCTATAAAAAGCAGGTTCTTGATAATGACGGCAAAACGACGCCGGCAATGAATTTTAATAGAAAATCGCCGCCGTTTTTTCTTGCCGGGGCGGTGATCTTCGCGCTGGTCCTGTATGTCATAAAGGATAAGAAGCTCATCGCCGATGAAAACGAGCTTGTGATTAGCGATAAAAAAAGAATTTCTTACGATTCAATACAACAAATAAATAAAACATACTTTGAGAAGAAAGGCTTTTTTGTTATTACATATAAAGACAAAGGAGGCGGTGAGGCAAGGCTCAGGCTCAGTGACAGAAAGTATGATAATTTGCCGGCTGTTCTGGAGCATCTGGTGGAAAAAATCACTTGATGACAGGAATACATAACTTTGTGCGTTGTGTATTTATCAATCAGCAGTAACTTAAAGGGAACGAATACAAATGAATCATTGTGTTGTTGGATTACAGTGGGGTGACGAAGGCAAAGGCAAAGTTGTCGATATACTTGCCGAACAGTGCGATATCGTTGTCAGATACAGCGGCGGTGCCAATGCGGGCCATACGGTTGTCGTCGGCGACAGCAAATTTGCCTTGCATCTGCTGCCCAGCGGTTCAATCAGAAAGGATACTATTTGTGCAATCACAAACGGAGTAGTCGCTGACCCGGAGGTCCTGATAAATGGAATCAAGCAGCTTGGAGAGAAAAATATCTCCCTGGATGACCGGCTTTTAATCAGTGAAAATGTTCACGTTGTGCTGGATTATCATAAAAAAGAGGACCAGTTGCGTGAAGAATCTCTCGGCAAAAACAAACTCGGCACAACCATTCGGGGGATCGGCCCGTGTTATGCCGATAAAGTCGGCAGAAGCTATGCGGTTCGGATGGCCGACTTGAGAGACCTTGACAAGCTTAAAGCAAGGCTTCAAAAAATTGTGGAATATAAAAACAAAGTCTTCGGGGCTCTTTACGGAGCCGAGCCGATGAACGCCGATGAAATCTTCGAAAAATGCAAATCTTACGCCGACAGGCTGCTGCCCTTTATAACAGATACGACCGAATATCTGCACAAAGCAATTACCAACGGAAAATCCATTCTTTTCGAAGGGGCTCAGGGTTCGTTGCTGGATTTGGACCACGGCACTTTTCCATTTGTGACCAGCTCGAACTCAAGCTCACTCGGCATGCCTGCCGGTTGCGGCGTGCCGGCCAAACTTGTTGATAAATTTACTGGCGTTGTCAAAGCGTACTCGACAAGGGTCGGTGCCGGCCCATTCCCCACAGAACAGGATAACGAGACGGGCCGGTATATCCGTGACAAAGGTCACGAATACGGAACGACAACAGGGCGCCCCCGTCGATGCGGTTGGTTCGATGCAGTAGCTGTATCATACGCGGCAACCATCGGCGCTATAGATTCGA
>CAZWME010000367.1:0-5667 GCA_964634515.1 uncultured Pirellulales bacterium
CTTTTGAAGGTCTTTCCGGTGCGACTGTCACTCTGACCGTTGGTGCTGAGCCGGAGCCAGAGGAGGCAACTAATGTAGTTGTGAAGCTGCTTGGTTCGGAATCCGGCTTGCGGTATCGGCATTGGATCGAGAGTAATCGCCGGCATGTGGATGAAGAATCAGACGGCAAAGTTGGGTATATACATGTGCCGGACACCGGGGGCCGGGGACAGCGTGAACTCTTCCGTCAATTCACCGGCCAGATGAACAAAGAGGCGCTGATTATCGATGAACGCTGGAACGGGGGCGGTAATATTGCCGACCGGTTTATTGAACTGCTGAATCGTCCCATCTATCTCCATATATTTGAGCGTTATGAAAATGACTGGCGGGTGCCGACCCTGAGCCACCAGGGTCCCAAGTGCATGATGATTAACGGCGAGTCCGGCTCAGGGGGGGATATTTTTCCGTACCTGTTCCGCAAAGCCGGACTGGGAAAACTTATTGGCATGCGAACCTGGGGCGGTGTGATTGGTATTTCCAGGAATCCATCTCTTATTGACGGCGCTCGATTAACTGTGCCTTTTATTACTTTCTATGAAACCGATGGAACACTTACTATGGAGGGACATGGAGTGGACCCGGATATCGAGGTTATCGATGACCCGGCATTAATGGTCGATGGAAGCGATCCTCAGCTTGATGCCGCTATTGAGCATATGCTTGAAGAGATTGAAAGAAATCCCTATGTACCTGCTAAAAGGCCGCCTTATCCGGACCGCAGCGGTATGGGCATACTTGAGGAGCAAAAATAGAAACATCGAAAGGCCTTGAACAGAACTAATCCTTATTTTGGGGGCAGTCGGATGAACAGTCCGACTCCCTCCTGTACTTGATTTTCCTGAAATTTGCAGTAATTCCATGGCACACTGCGCATCTTAAGTATATCCCCTTGTCTTTTCCACTTTTCTGTAAAATCTTATCAAAAAAATATGAAGATTTGGAATCAGGGGATTTTCCTTGACGGGCAGGTGGCTGATTTGGTATAAGCGGAATAGGTGAAGTCTGTATTCGAGCAACTGGATATCGGCAGCTTCTGGTTTATTGACATGTTTATTCTTTAACAAGTTTTTCAATATGAGGAGGAGTTCGTGTGTGGGATGCAGAGAAAGCAGCTATACTCTGTGCCAAGACGGTTATGTTTTTTATATTTAAGTTGAAAACATATGTTTAATTTTTTAAGGGGTGACATTATGGAAAAATGAAAAGGATTTACCTTAATAGAGCTGTTGGTGGTTATCGCCATAATCGCGGTATTAATGGCGATTCTGATGCCGGCACTGCAAAGAGTCAAAGAGCAGGCAAGGGAGATGGTTTGCCGGGCCAACTTAAAACAATACGGTATAGTACAACACATGTATTTGGACGACAACGATGACCGCTATCCTTATTCGTGGACCTCCCTTGTCAAGACAGAGCATCCGGTGGGCGGTTACGAGCGTTACTGTCGGTGGCATGACCCGAGATATCCACCTGACGGCCCCCTTTGGTCTTATCTGAAAGCGAAGAAAATTAATCTTTGCCCGTCATTTAAAGTGCTGGCTAAGTCCATAGGTAATGAACATCCAAACCATGATCCTTCCATACCCGTTATTCCTCAGTACAGTTACAGTATGAACTCCTGGTTGGGTTCTAAGAGCGGAGATCCCGGTGGTTCTTCAGCTACGGACTCTAAAGGGCGGGGGGTGTTCATAAACGTTCCGAGATTTCAAGAAGCAAAGCGGAGGTGTTTTTCTTCGCTGAGGAAAATATGTGGGGGAGGCCAGGCAATGCCAATGTGCTTAATGACAACGCCTTGTGTCCGGATGGCCGTGACTGGTTTGGCACCATACACAGTGGATCCAGCTCAGATCTCAATCAAGGGACTATCAATGCAGTCTTTGTAGATGCGCACGTTGAGGAAGTACGTTCGGCGCTTGGTCCAAATGGTGAGGACATGGGAAAGGAATTCGGCAGATTCGAGAAGTACGGATGGCCCAATAAACAGCCTTTTCAGTAACAGGACATAAACTGGATTATTGCCTTTTTCCTGTTTTCTTGTAAGAGATTCAGCGAGTTATTTGGATAAGCTCTAAATCTGTAAAATAAACAGAGAAGGAATAAAGTCTGTCAAATATTGTACAAACAGCGGGAAGATAGTAGAATATAGTGCATACATGGAATGTAGCATGATACGAAAAACGATAATTCTCTTACTTTCTTCTGTGCTTTGTCTTTATGTGACAGGATGCAGCAAAAAGGATGTTCCTAATGAAAAGGGGCGTTTGACGGTTGCAGTCATTCCCAAAGGCACAATTCACGAGTTCTGGAAGACGGTCCATGCGGGGGCGGAAATGGCCGGCGAGGAGATGGATGTTGAGATTTTCTGGAAAGGCTCCCTTAAGGAGGATGATCGTGACGCTCAGATTTCCGTAGTAGAAAACATCATCGTCAGAGAGGTTGATGGTATTGTTTTGGCTCCGCTTGATGATGTCGCGTTGCGGCGGCCGGTTGAGACGGCGATGCGAAGTGACATACCGGTTGTCATATTTGATTCAGGCCTGCAGGGGGATAATTACATTAGTTATGTTGCAACGGACAACTTCAAGGCCGGCCAGCTTGCCGCTGAATATATGGCAAAATTACTCAATGGCAAAGGTAAGGTTGTGGTCTTGAGATACTCTGAAGGCTCTGACAGTACAACCAAAAGAGAAGATGGTTTTCTTGATGGCATTCGATCCTCAAAGGGTATCGAGATTGTAAGTTCGAACCAGTATGCCGGAGTGACAACAGAAAGTGCGTTGAAGGCGGCTGAGAATTTGTTCTCTCGATTTGCCGGAGCCGGCGGAACCCTTGAAATCGATGGCATCTTTTGTGCAACGGAGCCGACAACCCTGGGTATTTTGCGTGCATTGCAGGATTCCGGTTATGCCGGAAAGATTCGATTCGTTGGCTTTGACAGCTCTGAAAAAATGATTGCCGCACTGAGAGCGGGACATCTTAGCGGCTTTGTGGTTCAAAAACCATTTAGTATTGGTTATCTCGGTGTAAAAACAATGGTCCGACACCTTCGGGGTGAAAAAGTGCCCCGACGAATTGATACGGGCTCTATCTTAGTAACAAAAGAAAACCTGGACGAGCCCGAAATTCGTGAATTGCTCAATCCTGGCCTGAGCAAATGGCTTAAGCAGCAGACTCGAAAATAACATCGACAATAACGTTCCCGGCATAAAACAATGTCAAGATTAGGTTAAAATTGTCACTTACTATTCGATTGAATATGGAAAAAACAGAACAACAAGCGAGCGAGAAGAACTCAAAACCAAAAAAACACTTAAAAGAGACTCTTCTGAACAGCCCGGAGGGTCGTATTTTACTAATCGGAGTCGCGCTGGCGTTTATATACACTTTCTGGCTTGTTATTAAGATGTATTATTCTCAGGAGGAATCTCAGATTCTTATGGCAATGACTGCTACTGATATTATGTTCGGTCGAGCTACTGCAATGATCTTCGGTTACTCCCAGGAACTTGGACATTCTACGGTAATACCGGTCTGTATCATAGTTGAAACGATTTTAGTGCTTATTTTCTATCCTCTTTTTGTGTTTAGCTGGCGGCATCTGTTGGTAATTAAATGGCTCAAGAACACATTAGAACGTATCCACAAGGTGGCCGAAGCCCACAAGGACAAGGTCCAAAGGTATGGTATAATCGGTCTGTTTGTTTTTGTTTGGTTACCTTTCTGGATGACCGGTCCGGTAGTTGGTTGTGTAATTGGTTTTCTTCTGGGCCTGAAAGCCCGGATTAATATCCCTGTAGTAATTGGGGGAACTTCTGTGGCTATCTTTGGGTGGGCCTTTTTCATGCGCCGGCTTCTTGAACGGGTGTCATCCTGTAGCTCATACGCCGGAGTGGTGATTTTTGTGCTGTTGATTGTTATCATTATCATTGGAAGATTCCTGCACAAAACTCTCCAGGAAAAGAAAAACAAGATTTAAATCGGTGTTATTTTTACTGTCTTGTTATATCAGGCATCTTTATAATTCAAGGAGGTTTTTATGGAAGTGACCAAACTTTGGAGTGCGGGCCAAAAACCTACGGTTTCCTTTGAATTATTTCCTCCCAGATCTCCGAAAGGTGCTGAAAAACTCGAAAATACAATCGATGCTTTGGCCGGATTGGAACCGGATTTTGTTTCTGTTACCTTCGGAGCAGGCGGTTCCACTCGGGAAGGTTCACGTCAGCTTGTCGAAAAGCTCAAAAACGAAAAGAAGCTCGAAGTAGTGGCATATTTTGCCGGCTACGGATTGGGGCCGGAGGACATAAGTGCTGTTATGGATGACTATCAGGCGTTGGGGGTGGAGAATGTTCTGGTTGTACGTGGAGATATTCCCCGCGAGCAGGAAGATTTTGAACCTCATCGGCAGAGCTTTTGCCATGCATCCGACCTTGTTGCATTTATTCGGCCGCGATATGACTTTTGTTTGGGAGCGGCCGGCTATCCGGAAGGTCATATCGAATCAGAAAGCAAAGCCAGGGACATCGAATATCTTAAGCTTAAAGTGGAAAATGGAGCCGAGTACATAATCAGTAACTATTTCTACGATAATAAATACTTCTTTGATTTTGTGGAACGCTGCAGAGCAATCGGCATAGATGTACCGGTGGTACCGGGTGTGATGCCAATATACAGTGTAAAGATGATGGAAATACTGGCCGGCATATGTGGAGCAACGATAACCGACGATGTGCGCCAGGGTATAGCCCCTTTGCCCGAGGGTGATAAAGAAGCACTTGTCAATTTTGGAGTTGAGTTTGCCGTAAATCAATGCAGGCAATTGCTTAAAGAGGGTGTGCCGGGATTGCATTTTTACACGATGGATTTAAGCAAATCCGCCGTAGAAATTGTCAATCGTCTCAGAAAGGATGAACTGTTGTAATTTGCCTCAATGCTCCGAAGCACTTTCTTATTCAGAATACAATTGTTTCGATACGGCAAAGCTGATGTTAAGTAGCAGTATGACGTTGAATCAAGCCCCACAGGAGCGGCAAAATCGGATAACATAGGGTAGTGTAAAGTCAAGAAGCTTTTGCGTTAATAGGTTTAAGTGAGCGTTATAAACCTTTGTTATCTTTCCGAAAAGATATAATTTTCCCGCATATACCTATATGGAAAAACTGCTCCGGTTTTGAAAAAATCCGTATAAGTCTTTTAATTACCAAACAGAATATCATGGCACTACTCTCTGGTTTGCTATCCAAAAACTGATCCGGTTTTAGTGAGAGTATATTCGACAGTGACCAATACCGATCGTATGTTTCTGAGCGTGTTAAGTAGGTGGCAGATCGATAGTAAGACCTTCAAATCGCCCATTGGCGAATAGGACGTACGCAGGCACGGCGTAGGTACGGTATCCCAGGTTGTCGTTGACTCCATAGAAATGCATGCCCCACAGTGTATCGTCATGCGTGATCCGAGATGCACTGTTACCACCCATCGTTTTGACGCCGATTGCTGTGATGACGAACTCGTATACAGGTCCGATCAAGATGTCGTTGGTCCCTTACCTGAACAAACGGCGCTCGTAGAGCGGGACGAATCGCGCCGGAATAGCCAACCTGTGAGGCGTGTGGATAGTGACCCGAT